>CBDUNQ010000033.1:0-10694 GCA_965368625.1 uncultured Gammaproteobacteria bacterium | reverse complement strand
CCTGTTTTCCCGATTGCGGCAGGGGCTGGGGGAGCGGGATGGATACTGGCTGGAATTCGATCAAAATCCACTCCAGAGCCCGCTGCATATGAGCGGCAGTCTGGCCGACGACCTCACGGATATCTACTGTGACCTCAAACCCGGCTTGATGATGATTTCCACCCTGCGCCTGGAACCCGTGCTGCATTACTGGCAAACCAGTTTCGAACGCCACTGGGGACAGCATCTGGTGGATGCCGAACGTCACCTGTATGCCCTCAAGGTGGGCCACCGTTTCGATGCCTGATCTTGCCTGTGCCCTAGCCCGGTGGCATACCGGGCCACCCGTCATGACTTCAGAGCGTGCCTGCCTGGCGTGCCAGAAACCAGGTTTTCACTGACCATTCCAGGGAACAGGTCCATTTGTAGGCCTGATTCATGGTCTTTCCCCAGCTGTACACGCCATGGCCGCGTACCACGCAAATGGGGTATTCCCGCAGGCAGTCCGCCACCTGGCTGGAACTTTGCTGCAGATAGCGATCAAATGGAATGGTGAGTACCGGTACCCGGGGAAAATACAGCTGACCCTCGAAGTCGGCGGGCAGGAAATCCTTTCCGCAAAAGCTCCAGGCCACGGTATAAGGCCCATGGCTGTGCAGCACGGCTCCGGCCAGCGGATTGGCGGCATAGACCGCCAGATGCAGGGGGGCATCCAGGGAAGCCCCCGAAGGGGCTTCTTCGCCGGGGGAGCAGGCTATGAGTTCATCGGCCTGGAGGGTGTCGGCACAGGCCCCGGTGGGGGTCACCCAGACTTGCTCAGCGGTGGCGATAGAAGCATTTCCGCTATGGGAGTCATTGATGCCATAGCGGCGCAACCACTGATAGTGTTGAATGAGTTCCTGGCGCGGATCCATACCGGCAGTGTACGGTATCCCGCAAGCCGGGCAAACGGGGAGTAATAAAGCGCGCGCGATACAGGTACAATGTCGCGCAGATTGAATTGAATCGAATCAGGTAACGCACATGGAACAGGTAAACAAGATCCGCGCCGCGCGCGGTTTCACCCTTATCGAAGTAATGGTGGTGGTGGTCATTCTGGGCATTCTCGCCGCGATTCTGGTCCCCAAGATCATGGATCGGCCGGAGCAGGCGCAGATAATCAAGGCCAAACAGGATATTCGCGTCATCGAATCGCAGCTCAACCTGTATAAGCTGGATAATTTTTCCTATCCCACCACGGATCAGGGGCTGGAAGCCCTGGTGGAAAAGCCCGCCGATGGACCGGAGCCACGGCAGTGGAAGCAGGGCGGTTACCTGGATCGGGTGCCCCTGGACCCCTGGAAAAACCCCTACCAGTACCTGAGTCCCGGCACCCATGGCGCTATCGATATCTATTCGCTGGGTCCCGATCAGCAGCCCAGTGATGATGATATCGGCAACTGGAATCAATAAGCCACCACACTTCCCGTCTGCGCGGCTGCATGGCAGGGGGTTTACGCTGGTGGAAATGATGGTGGTGATACTCATTATTGGTGTCATCATCACCTTTGCGGGCCTTTCCATGCGCCAGGATCACTGGTCCGAGACCATGCGCGAAGAAACCCGAAGGTTAGCTGCCCTGCTGTCCCTGGCCGGTGAAGAGGCCGTGATGGATTCACGGGAATATGCGGTGCGCTTCGATCCGGAAGGGTATTTCTTTCTGCAGTTGCAGGAAGGCAAGTGGGTGGCCCTGGAAGGGGATGAAGTGCTTTACCCGCGCAGCCTGCCGGAGGGGCTGGAGCTGTATCTCACCCTCAGTGACAGTGAAGCCGATGCCCAGGCGGAAAATACCAAGGGGCCCCAGGTGTATATTCTGTCCAGCGGGGAAGTCACACCCTTTGAAGTGCGCCTCAGCCATCCGGAAAAAGACTATCGCTATCAGGTGCGTGCCGATCTCATGGGGAAGCTGGAATGGGAGGGGCCCCTGGAATGAAGCGCATGGGCGGTTTCACCCTGGTGGAAATCCTGGTATCCATGGCGGTACTGGCGTTCGGGTTGATGGCGGCCATGACGGCAGTGGGCCAGCTGACCGCCAATGAAGTGTATCTGCGGGACCGTACCCAGGCCACCTGGGTGGCCCATAACCTGTTGCTGGAGGCCCAGCTCAAGGGGGATTGGCCGGGCGTGGGCAATAACAAGGGCGATGTGGATTTTGCCAGCCGCAACTGGTTATGGCGGGTGAGCATTTCCCAGACGCCGGAGCAGGATATGCGCCGTCTGGATGTGGAAGTCTGGCTGCCGGGAGAAGAAAAGTCCCCCCTGGTGAAACTGGCCGGTTTTGTGGAAAAGCCATGATCAGGGTGAAATCAGCACAACGGGGCTTTACCCTGCTGGAATTGCTGGTGGCGCTGTCCATTTTTGCCATCCTTTCCACCATCACCTATACCGGCCTGAGCCGGATTCTCACCCTGCGCGCCGATGTGGAACAGCGCACCGAGCGCCTGCATCAGTTACAGCTCTGCTATCGCCTCATGGGGCGTGATCTGGCGCAATACATCGAACGCGATATTCGCAACGAGTACGGGGATCTGGAAGAAGCCCTGCTCCAGGGGGGTGAAGAAGAGGGGTTGATGTTCACCCGCAGTGGCTGGTTGAATCCCGCTTCCCAGGCACGTTCCAACCTGCAGCGTACCGCCTATCGGCTGGAAGAAGACAAGCTGGTGCGGTTGACCTGGGCCGTCCTGGACCGGGCCCAGGACAGTGAAGCCTATGAGCACGTGTTGCTGGAAAAGGTGAAGCGCCTGGAAATCCGTTTGCTGGACGACAACAATGAGTGGCATACCCAGTGGCCGCCACTGGATCGGGCGGCGGCGCCCACCGGCACCACCGGGGCACCACCCAAGGCCGCCGAAGTGATACTGGAACTGGAGGATGCAGGGGAATTGCGATGGCTGTTTCGACTCGCCGCTTGATGAAGCCGGCCCGGCAACGGGGCCTGGCCCTGATTACCGCCGTACTGGTGGTGGCCATGGCATCCGTGGCCGCCACTTCCATGGTGGTCAGCCAGACCTACAGTGTGCGCCGCACGGCCAACCTGCTCCATGGAGAGCAGGCGGAATCCTTTGCCGTGGGGGCGGAAAGCTGGGCCAAGGTATTGCTGAAGCGTGATGCCACGGAATCCAAAATCGATACCCTGGAAGAGGATTGGGCCCAGCCTCTGGCGCCCATTGCGGTGGAGGGTGGGGCGCTGCAGGGCAGTATTGAAGATGAGCAGGGGCGCTTCAACGTCAATAATCTGGTGCTGGGGGATGGTACCAAGCGCCAGGTGGCCAAAAAATACTATGAAAGCCTGCTGGCGGTGCTGGGGCTGGATCCGGCTCTGGTGAATGTCTTGATCGACTGGATCGATGACGATATCGATCCCAGCTTTCCCGGGGCGGAAGATGATACCTACCTGCTCAAGTCACCGCCCTATCGAACCGCCAATACCCGCATGGCGGATATCAGTGAATTGCGTCTGGTGGAAGGCTATACCCCGGAAGTGGTGGCGGCCCTGTTGCCTCACGTGTGTGCCCTGCCCGAGGAAACCACCATCAATGTGAATACCGCCACCGATGCGGTATTGGCGGCCCTGACCAAGGGCGGAGATCTGAAACAGGGGGAATCCATGGTGGAGTCGCGGGCCGACAAGCCCTATGAATCCGTGGAGCAATTCATCGGCCAGGCCACCAACCGGGTGGATTCCGCCTTTCAACCCAGCCTGGATGTGCAAAGTCGCTATTTCCGCATGGCCGGGCAAGTGCAGGTGGGTCGCGGGCAAGTGTGGATCAGCAGCCTGTTCCGGCGCGATGGCAGTAAAATCCAACTGGTATCCCGCAGCCGGGTATTGCCGGTCATGCCGGCCGGTACGGACGAGGAAGACAAAGAAGAAGAGGAATAAGCCCCCTGCTGGTTCCTGCTGCACGGGTTTTCCGTTACGATGTCAAAAAAATTCAGCCAGGTAGGCAACATGCGTAATACCTTATTGATTCACATGACCGATTCCCGGGGCCAGCGGGTGCGATGGCTGTCCACGGTGGGGGCGGGGGAAGGCCTTTCCGCGGTGCAGGAAGGCAGCATCAGTGAAGCTGCAGCCGATGCCAATGGGCGGCGGGTGGTGGTGCTGGTGCCCTCCATGGACGTCTTGCTTACCCATGCCAAGGTGCCCAGCAAAAACCGCCAGCGGGTGGAAAAGGCCGTGCCTTATGCCCTGGAAGAGCAATTGGCCGGCGATATTGAAGATTCCCATTTTGCCCTGGGCGCCCCCACCGACGATGATTATCCCGTGGCCGTGGTATCCCATGATCAGATGGAAGCCTGGCTGGAAGTCTGTACCGAAGCCGGTCTGCAACCCGATGTACTGATGCCGGATCTGCTGGCCTTACCCCAGGATGAGGAACACTGGGGCGTACTGGTGCAGCATGACTACGCCGTGGTGCGCACCGGCACCATGAAGGGCTTTGCCTGCGAGCAGGAAAACCTGGTCAGCCTGTTGCCCCTGATGACCGAGGCCGAATTGCCGGAATTGATCCCGGTATCGGATTGTGGCGCAATGCTGGAGGCGGCGGGTTTTCGTGTGCAGTCCATAGAAGAGTCGCGGGATGCCCTGCAGTATATGGCGGAACAGCTGGCACAGGGCATCGCCCTCAACCTGTTGCAGGGCCCCTATAGCCGGCGGGAACAGCTCAGTCGCCTGTGGCGCCCCTGGCGGGTAACGGCCGCACTGTTGGCGGCACAACTGGTGGTGGTCTGTGTGTACTACGGCATTCAGTATTATCGTCTCGGCAAGGAACAAACCATGCTCAGCGCCAAGACGGAAGAGGTATTTCGTGCCGCATTGCCCGATGTGCGCAAGATGGTGAATCCCCGTGCCCAGATGGAACAGCGGCTGAAGGCCTTGCAGGGGAGTGGTGGCAGTACGGAATTTGCCTTTTTGGCGATGGTGGAACAAGCCGGCCCCGCCCTGCGCGGCACCAATGGCGTGGAGGTGCAGGGTGCCAATTACCGTGATGGCCAGTTGGATCTGGAATTGACGGTGGATAATCTGCAACTGCTGGATCAATTGAAGCAGAGCTTATCCAACAATACCGGGCTGGTGGCGGATATCCAATCGGCTACCGCCGATGCGGATCGCAAGGTGAAGAGCCGGTTACGAATCTCGGGGGTGGGCTCATGAAGGAATGGTTTACCGGCCTGGAAAGCCGGGAGCGAATGATGGTGGTGGCCGGTGCCGTGGTGCTGGCGCTGTTGTTTTTCTATGCCTTTATCGTCAGCCCGGCGGTTTCCGCCTATCAAAAGCGCAGTGCGGATGTGCAATCCCAACGGGATACACTCACCTGGATGCAGCAGGCGGCGGCACAGATCAATCAACTGCGTGGCAGTGGCACCCAGGGTAATGGCCTGGGTGGGCAATCCCTGCTTGCCCTGGTGGATCGATCAGCGCGGGAATCCGGTTTGGGTACGGCATTGAAGCGGGTGAAGCCCGATGGCGCCCTGTCGGTGCGTGTCTGGTTTGAAGGGGTGGCCTTTGATGACCTGGTATTGTGGCTGGGTGGTCTGGAATCCAGCTACCAGGTGCGGGTACAACTCATCACCCTGGAACGGCTGGCGCAAAGTGGCCGCGTGCAGGCGCAACTCACCCTGGAGGCGCCGGGTTGAAGTTGAAACGTCGCTATCGATGGCTGCTCTATGCCGGCCTCACCTATCTCGCCTGGTTACTGGTAACCCTGCCCGTTGAACCCTTCCTGGCCTATGCGCGCAGCCAGCAGATTCCGCTGCTGACCCTCAATGAGCAGGGTACCCTCTGGTCCGGACAGGCAGAAGCCATGGAAATCAAGGGGCTGGTACTGGGTGGTGTGGAGTGGCGCATTGCCCCCCTGAGCCTGTTGCGAGGGCGGCTGGGATACCACTTGCAATTCCGTGACCAGGGCGGCGAAGGGCAAGCCTGGTTGGGTGTAGACCTTACGGGGCGCGCCAGCCTGGAGGATTTCACCGGTCGGCTCGCTGCACAACGTGTACTTCCGCTGCTACCGCTGCCCATGGCCGCCACCCTGGGCGGGGACCTGGTATTTGAAGATGTGGATCTGGAACTGATGCAGGGTCGACCCACGTCAGCCAGTGGTTACCTGAAATGGCAGGAGGCGCAACTGCTAAGTCCTGTCCCCCTGGATATGGGGCTGGTGGAGCTGGAGCTGCAGGAATCGGATAAGGGGATTACCGGCGTCTATACGGGCCAGGGAAGTGCTTTTGTCATGGAAGGCACGGTACAGACGGATACGGCTGCAGGTGCCTACCGCAGTGAAACCCTGATTACACCGCGCAGCGAAGAGGTGGCCGACTGGTTACAGGGCATGGGGCAGGCGCGTGTGGGTGATGCCTATCGGCTTGCCTACGAAGGCCAATGGTGAAGCGGGAACCCTCAGGTTGTGCAGTCAATGCGGGAGAAGGGCATCCGAATACACACGCAAGACTTCACTGTACTTCGGCATGAGCCGGGCCTGCTCCCTCAAGGCGGATTGCTGTCCGCGCCTAACAGATATGGCAAGCAGTTATAAGCATGCGTGAACCAGTACTGACGACACCTTCCCAGCATGACCTTATCGACCCCACCGTCGAGTTAAACCCGCGCACGCTTACCACCTGGCTTGGTGAGCTGCCACTGATGAATGTGGTGGAAAGTGTGCGTATCGTGTTAAATGCCCTGCAACCACTCAATGAACAAAAAGTGGCCCCCAAGGAACGCCTTGCACTGCTCGATTGTTACCGCATCACCATCCGTAAACTTTTTATCACCAGTGGCCCTGCCGGCTTGCGCAAATTGCCGGTGAGTAAAGCGGAGCGCCTGCAGGCCATTGATGGTCTCGAATCCCTGTGTCTTGCCCTGGCTGGCGGTTACAAGATTCTGGTGCGCGCCTTATACCGTGAAGCCAAGGCACAGCGAACCCTGTACCTGCGCAGCCTGCAGGGTGCCATAGAGCAATTGGGTTTTGCGCTGGTGCACAGCTATCGGTATCACTTGCCGGTTCCTGCCTTCGTGTTTATGGAATTACATCAGCTTTATCTGCAGGCGCGCTTTCATGGATTACTCAACGAGCCGCCCGATGCCAGTGGCGTCAGTTTGCAGGGCCACTATCAGGCAGCCATGCTGCTCTCCCTCAGTGATCCCTTTCATCTGGCCGAGGGCGTGGCGGACCAGTATCACCGCACCCTGTTGCGCTATGCCGGGTTGGCGCGCATCGTGCCGGGCAATCAATGGGAAGACGATGGCGAGGGACTGTTTGCCCTGGACCTGCAAAGCGATAGCCCACCGCGGCTTTGCGTACGGCTGAAATCACCGGTTACGGCCGATGAACCCTATCTTCTGGATGCACGCCCCATGTTTCAGGCCATGCATCAGCAACTGGCTACGCTACCCATGGAACAGCGTATACAAGCAACCGAAGCGGCATTGTTGCGGGTATTGATGCCGGAAGTGCAGCGTGGTGATTTACGCAAAAAGGCGCGGCGTGAAGATGGGCGCTGGGTGGAGGTATTGTTGGGTGTGGAAAATATTCATCGGTATCTGGCGTACCACACTCCCTCGGCGGGCAAACAGGGTGATAAAGCGGCCTCCGAAATCGAGCCTCTTTCCCTGCGGGTAATGGACAGCAGTGAAACCGGTCTGCGATTGCGTTGGCAGGAGCGCATGCTATCGGAAACCTCCGTGGGCGATATTGTGGGGATTGTCTCCGATAGCGAGGAATTGCTGCCGCGCATGCAGTTGGCCGTAGTGCGTTGGGTGCGCAGTGAACGTGAGGGATGTACCGATGCAGGTCTGGAACTGGTGGCCGGGCGTGCCAGTGCCGTGCATTGCCGGCCGGGGGATGATCCGCAGGCGGATGTGGTTCATTGTCTGTTTCTCCCTTCCGGTGCAACCCCTGGCAGCGCAGCCGCGATTCTGGCGCCGAAAGAATTGTATGCCCCGGACCGCTCCCTGTTGCTCTATGTGGGGCGTCGGGAAGTGCCGGTGCAGGCAGCACGCCGTCTGCTGGAAACCACATCGGCAACTCTGTAGTGCCTTGAACGGTGGCAGGTCAGGCGACCTATTTCCCTGCCGTCACCCCGGCGCAGGCCGGGATCTTTTTAACATGGCAGGTGATGTAAGAGATTCCGGCCTAGCGCATAGAATCCCTTCGGGCTTCATCATGAATACCTCACTCATTCGGGTCGAGGCGATCATAGCGCCCTATAATGCGCGGTTACGCCGCCGCAGAACGCAAATAACGCTGCACCAGTTCAGTCAATTGCTCGGCATCCACCGGTTTGGCCAGAAAATCATTCATGCCCGCCTGCAGGCAACGGGTGCGGTCCTCCACGGTGACATTGGCGGTAAGGGCAACAATGGGCGTCAAGCCCTGGGGTTCTTCTTCGCGCCAGCGTCGAGTGGCTTCCAGTCCATCCATAATGGGCATATGCATATCCAGGCCGTAGCGTTGCTGGTGTAATTGCTCCAGGGCTTCCGCGCCATTATTCACCACGGTAACCGAGATGCCCAGCTTGCCCAGCATACTGGCCACCGCCTTGGCGCCAATGGCGCTATCCTCTGCCAGGAGCACCGGAGCATAGTCCCGGGTATCCAGCGCCGGTGTGGAAATGAGGGCTTCATGATGGGCGGCTTCTTCCGGATGTGAAGTGGTGGAGGTGCTGGTATCCAGGGGCAGTCGCAAGTCAAACCAAAAGGTACTGCCCTTGCCGGGGTCACTTTTCACACCCATTTTCCCGCCCATGGTTTCCACCAGCTTGCGGGAAATGCTGGTTCCCAGGCCGGTTCCGCCATACAGTCGGGTGGTGGAGCGATCCGCCTGATAGAAGCTGTCAAAAATATGCGCGAGCTGCTCCGTGGGTATCCCGATGCCGGTATCTTCCACCAGGAAGCGAATGGAGAGGAAACCGGACTCGTTACGATCTTCGGGAATCACGGCAATGGTTACGCCACCACGATCGGTAAACTTGATGGCATTGCCCACCAGATTCAGCAATACCTGCCGTAAGCGCAATGCATCGCCACGGACCGGCCCGGGTAAATCTTCGGGAAGGCGCGCATGCAGTAACAGGTTTTTTTCCCGCGCCAGAGGTTCCAGTAAATGAATCACTTCCTGGGCCACTTCGGGTATGAAAAAAGGTTGTTCTTCAAGGCGGATCTTACCCGCTTCAATCTTGGAAAAGTCCAGTACATCATCAATGAGGGTGCGCAGAATCTGCGAACAGCTACTCAGGTTGGTGAGGTACTCCTGTTGTTCCTCGTTAAGCGGTGTGGTCTTCAGCAGGGACAGCATGCCCAGGGCGCCATGTAAGGGAGTGCGGATTTCATGGCTGATATTGGCCAGGAATTCGCTTTTGGCGCGGTTGGCGGCATCGGCGGCCAAACGTGCCCGATGCAGGGATTTCAGCAGTGAGTTCAGGTACAGAGGCAGCAGGAAAATGGCGGCCATTTGAAAACCGGCCACATAAGCATGGGTTTGCCATTGGCCCATGAGGGTGATCACCAGGGTGTAGAGTACCGCACTCGTCAGGGAAGCTGTAGCCAGGTAGGATTGACCATAACGGGTGCCATAGGCGATGAAGATCCAGATATACAGCAGGAAAAACGGACTGTAGGCCCCATTGGTGAGATACACGGCATAGCTGGTGGTGGCCAGATCGATCACCAGGGAAAGATAGCGGCGGCCCACAAGGTTGGGCTGGCGGTGAACACTGACCAGAATCGCCAGGGAAAGGGTGAGAAAAACCCCGAAAAAAATCAGGTACAGAGGGATGGGGATATCAAAGTATCCGGCAAAGGTACCCAGCCCCATATAACCACCACCGAAAATCCAGATCCCGAGTCGGGTCACTGCGGACTGACATTCCGGATCGGTACGGATTCGCAGTGGCATCATCTTCTTGAACATGGAGGGGAGTGGGTTCCTTCTTTCACCTGTTATGTGCGTTACCGGCAAGCTTAGTCGAACAGCGCTTGAAATGCAGCCGAAAACTGCCGGCGTATTTGCTATACTGCCCCGGTTTAATGCAGAAACTGGCCATTTATGAGCAAATCCTTCCCTATTCCTGTTACGCAGATGACACCGGAAACCAAGTGTGGATTTTGCACCAACTCCCTGTGTTGCACCTATATCACCCAGGAAATTGATACGCCGCGCTCCATCGAAGACTTTGATCAACTGCTCTGGCAACTGGCACATCGGAATATTCAGGCGTACAAGGATGAAGATGGCTGGTTTTTACTGATCAACAATGCCTGTACCCAATTGCAGGCGGATGGCCGCTGTGGAATCTATGATGATCGACCGGCCATCTGCCGTGAATACAGCAATGATTTCTGCGAATTCGACCAACCCGCGGAAGAAGGTTTTGACCTTTTCTTTGAGGATTATGCCGCCTTACTGGCCTATTGCAAAAAGCGTTTCAAAACCTGGGACAAACGCCACCGCTGATGCCTTGACCCGAAGGGTAAGGTATTCATGATGGAACCCCGTAGGGGGTCCTATGATCGCCTTGACCCGAAGGGTAAGGTATTCATGATGGAACCCCGCAGGGGGTCCTATGATCGCCTTGACCCGAAGGGTAAGGTATTCATGACTACAAACCACCGTCATTCCGGCGTAGGCCGGAATCTCTTGAATACACTGCCATCGTATGGAGATACCGGCCTTCGCCGG
>CBDUNQ010000032.1:0-10719 GCA_965368625.1 uncultured Gammaproteobacteria bacterium | reverse complement strand
AGTACCCAGACCTGTGGGGGAAAGACCCGCTGCAGCATCAGCGTTTCCCAGGTGGATTGGTGCTTGGAAAAGATGATGCTGGTTTGCTGTGGAATATGCTCCAAGCCTTCGATCTTTCCGCGTAGCCCGCAGGTGAGCGCCAACCACCAGAGGTTGAAGCGTGCCCACTGGCTTACATAGGTGTAGCGGACCCTAAAAGGAAATGGAAACGTTAATATTGATGTCAAACCAAAAAATAGAGTCGACAGTAAATGTACTATCCAGAATAGAGAAGATCTAATAAAAAGAATGACTTCTGATATTCCTCCCGGTGAGGGTCGGGGCATGTGCGAAGGCGTACTCATACTTCTGAATCCGTGGTTTCCATCTCTAAAAGTAATTGGTCCACCGCGGCTGCCAGGTTATCAAAGACAGCAATGGGGCTGTGGGCCAATAATTGGCCTTCGGTTTTTTTCCCCAGGCCGGTGCGAACCAGAATGGGGGTGGCACCGGCCGCGGCCGCGGCCTGCAAATCATTGAGGCCATCACCAATAAAGGGGATCCCCTGCAGGTCACAGTGCAGGCGACTGGCAATTTCCTCCAACAGGCCGGTATTGGGTTTGCGACAATGGCATTGTTCAGCGGCGTCATGGGGGCAGAAATACAAGCCATCCAGTACCCCGCCCGCCGTACAGATGGCTTGATTCATTTTCTGATGAATACTGTGGAGTGTCTCCAGATCGGGATTGCCTTTGGCCACTCCCGGTTGATTGGTGGTGACAATCACTCGATACCCGGCCCGGTTCAGGCGGGCAATGGCATCCAGGCTACCGGGTATGGCTTCCCATTCCAGGGCCGTGCGCACACCGTTGATTCGATGCTGATTGATAACGCCGTCCCGGCCGAGGATTACAATTTTCATAGAGATGTCTTCCTGTGGCTCGCGGCGGTTCTACCGCCTGATTACATGTCGCGGAATTCGGAGACGCGAATACGACCATTGACCATGCGCGCAGTACGCGCCATCAGGGTATCCATCTTTTTCCAGAAGGCTTCTTTCAGGTCAAAGTCGGCCGCAATGGCGGTTCCCAGCAGCAGTATGTATAAATCGGCGACTTCTTCGGCCAGCATTTCCCTGGACTTGCCTTTGGTGACACAGGATGAGATTTCCCCCAATTCCTCTGCCATCAGGGCGATGCGGTAATTGAGTTCTTCGCCTCCAGTGTTTTTGAAATCATGCTTATCATGAAAGGCCTGTACCGCCGCAAGCATATCAGCATAAGAATCGGCATTTTTATCCATAGTCGTTTATCCGGTTGAGGTGCTAGCCCTGCAAGCGGGAAAGATCGGCAACGCGCAGGAACAGGGATTCCAGTGACCCCAGCAGGGCGAGCCGGTTGGCACGCTGCTTTGGATCATCAGCCATGACCATCACTTCATCGAAAAAGCGGTCCACCGGTTCGCGCAGGCTTGCCAACTGCTGCAAGCCCTCGCTGTAGTGACCGGCATCAAACTGTTTGTTGACGGCACTACGCAGGGATTCCAGGGCTTGAAACAGGGATTGCTCGGCTGCATCCTGGAATAGAACGGGATCCACCTGGTCGGGAATGGGATCGGTGTTTTTGCGCAGGATATTACGGATACGCTTGTTGGCGGCGGCCAGACTTTCCGATTCCACCCGTTGCCGAAAGTCCGTCACCGCATGAATACGATGCTGAAAGTCCAGTGGCCGCGTGGGTTGTTGGGCCAGCACGGCATCAAATACATCGCTTTCGATACCGGCGTCCTGATAATAGGCCTTGAGGCGATCCATCATATAGTCAAATACCTGGTCCACCACGGTTTCCGCCTGAAGGGATTGCGGCATAAGCTGCGCCGCCTGGCGGATGATGTCACGCAAGTCCAGGTTCTGTTCCCGTTCGATGAGGATGCGCAACACACCCAGTGCGGCACGGCGCAATGCAAAGGGGTCTTTATCCCCGGTGGGTGGTTGACCAATGGCAAAGATACCCACCAGGGTATCCAGACGATCGGCCAGGGCGAGGGCTTGACCGGTGACCTGGGATGGCAATTCATCCCCGGCAAAGCGCGGCATGTATTGCTGATCCAGGGCATTGGCAACCTCATCGGGTTCTCCATCCTGGCTGGCATAGTAGCGGCCCACGATGCCCTGCAATTCCGGAAACTCAAACACCATATTGGTTACCAGGTCGCATTTGGCCAATTGTGCGGCGCGCTCGGCCCAGTCCGGGTTGCCACCCATTTCACGGCTGAGTGAAGCCGCCAGTTGCCCAACCCGCTGTTGCTTTTCCGCGAGGGTGCCCAGCTTCTTCTGGAATACCATGGTGGTGAGTTTGTCCGCCCGGCTTGCCAGTGGTTGTTTGCGGTCCTGCTCCCAGAAAAAGGCGGCATCGGCAAGTCGTGGACGAATCACGCGTTCATTCCCGGCACGCACCTGGTCGGGATCCTTACTGGTGATGTTGGCGATGGTAATGAAGTGAGGCAATAATTTTCCCTGGGCATCCAGCACCGGAAAATATTTCTGGTGGTCCTGCATACTGGAGATAAGACATTCCGCCGGTACCTCGAGGAAGCGGGTATCAAACTGGCCCGACAAGGCCGTAGGCCATTCCACCAAAGCCGTTACTTCATCCAGCAATTCATCATCCAGCAAGGCTTCACCACCAAGATGACGCGCTTCTTCCAGCACCTGGGCACGAATCGCTTCCCGGCGTACGGCAAAGTCGGCCAGTACCCGGCCTTCGGTTTCCAGCAATGGTGCATAGGCTTCGGGTTCGCCAATGTAGAGGGGTTGCGGATGGTGGAAGCGATGACCGCGGGTTTCACGTCCGGCGGATACGCCCAGGATATCGGCTTCAATGACTTCATTCCCGAATAGCAGTACCACCCAATGAACGGGACGTACGAATTCATCATTGCGATCGGCCCAGCGCATGCGCTTGGGTATGGGTAAACCGGCGAGTGCCTTGCGTACCATATCGGGCACCAATTGTGCGGTTGCCTGACCCTGTTCCACGGCACGGTAGGAAAGCCAACTACCCTTGGGGGTTTCCAGTTGATCCAGTTCCTCTACGCTGACGCCACAGGACTGAGCAAACCCCATCGCCGCTTTGGTGGGGTTTCCCTCGTCGTCAAAGGCGGCAGTGATTGCCGGTCCGCGACGCAGGTTTTCCCGGTCTGCCTGGGTGGCCGGAATGTCTTTCAGCAATAAGGCCAGACGCCGGGGCGCTGCATAGGCGGTGCAGCTGGCGGGTGCCAGACCGGCTTCATCCAGTGCCTTGTGCATACCTTGTTCAAAGGCACTGGAAAGGGTGGTCAGTGCCTTGGGTGGTAATTCCTCGGTACCGATTTCGATCAGCAGATGGCGGCGTTCGCTCATGCGGCACCCCCGTTCTTGCATAAGGGGAAACCGAGGGATTCACGGCGTTCGTAATAGGCCTGGGCAATGGCGCGTGCCCGGGTGCGCACCCGCAGAATAAAACGTTGTCGCTCGGTTACGGAAATGGCACTGCGCGCATCGAGCAGGTTGAAGGTATGGGATGCCTTGAGCATGAGTTCATAAGCCGGTAACGGCAAGCCAGCCTCGATAAGCTTTAAACTCTCCCGTTCACAACTGTCAAACCAGGGGAACAGATCATCGATATTGGCATGTTCAAAATTGTAGGCTGACATTTCCACTTCATTCTGATGGAACACATCGCGGTAATACACAGGACCCTGGGGACCCTGGGCCCAAACCAGATCAAAGACACTTTCCACACCCTGCAGATACATGGCGATGCGTTCCAGCCCATAGGTGATTTCACCGGTTACCGGTTTGCAGTCCAGGCCACCCACTTGTTGAAAATAGGTGAACTGCGTTACTTCCATGCCATTGAGCCAGATTTCCCAGCCCAGGCCCCAGGCCCCCAGGGTGGGCGATTCCCAGTTGTCTTCCACGAAGCGGATATCGTGTACCAGTGGATCCAGCCCCAGGTGTTTCAGGGAGCCCAGATATAATTCCTGAATATCCAATGGTGAAGGCTTGATGGCCACCTGAAACTGATAGTAGTGCTGGAGCCGGTTGGGGTTTTCACCGTAGCGGCCATCGGTGGGCCGGCGTGAGGGTTGCACATAGGCGGTGGCCCAGGGCTCCGGCCCTATGGCGCGCAAAAAGGTGGCGGAATGGAAGGTGCCGGCACCTACTTCCATATCATAGGGTTGCAACACCACACAGCCCTGGTCGGCCCAATAGCGCTGGAGGGCGAATATAAGGCCCTGAAAGGTGGAAACATCGACGGTCATGGTGGGAGTGTTCAAGTGAAAAACCCGCTTTTTATAGATAGTGTAAAAATCAGCCCGAAGTATATCCCGGTCAGGGGTGGGGATGTAAGTCGGCGGCGGCAATTCCCCTTCACTGCCACGGATTCCCGTGCCCAGGGGGCTGGCATTGGGTAAAATTGCGGTTTGTCACCCGGAGCCAAGAGAGTCCTTCCTATGAATCAGCCACGCAAGGCCATCGCCCTGATTTCCGGTGGCCTGGATTCCATGCTTGCCGCCCGCGCTGTTCAAGAGCAGGGTGTGCATGTGGAGGGGATCAATTTCTTCACCGGCTTCTGCGTCGAAGGCCACACCCATGCCATTCGCAGTAAGGATCGTAATAAACCCAAGCGAAACAATGCCCTTTGGGTAGCTGAACAGTTGGGGATCAAGTTGCACATTGTGGATGTCATTGAGGAATACAAAGACGTCCTCATCAATCCCAAACATGGTTATGGTGCCAATCTCAACCCCTGTCTGGATTGTAAGGTGTTCATGGTGAAAAAAGCCATGGAGTGGATGGAAGCCCACGATTTCGACTTTATCATCACCGGTGAAGTGATGGGGCAGCGTCCCATGTCACAGCGCAAAATGACCATGCCGGTGGTTGCACGGGAATCAGGTGCGGAAGATCGCCTGTTACGTCCCCTCTGTGCCCGTAATCTTCCGGAAACCCTGCCGGAACGTGAAGGCTGGGTACAACGTGAAGAATTGTTTGATTTCAGTGGCCGTTCGCGCAAGCCGCAATTCGCCCTGGCGAAGCGCTATGGCTTCTCCGACTTTGCACAACCGGCAGGTGGATGCTGCTTTCTCACCGATAAAAATTATTCAGTGAAACTCACTGATTTATGGCAAAACCGTGGCAGCAAGGAATACGAGCTGGATGACATCATGTTGCTGAAGGTGGGGCGTCATCTGCGACCGCGTCCCCATTTCAAGCTCATCATCGGGCGGGAAGAAGGGGAAAATAAATTCCTGCAGGGTTACCGAAAGCAATTTACCTGGTTACAGACCACCAGCCATCTGGGGCCACTGGTATTGCTGGATGGTCAGGCCAGCGAAGATGATTTGCAATTGGCGGCGCGTATTGTCGCGCGCTTCAGTCAGGGGCGCGATGCCACCCAGGTGGATGTGGAAATCGATGACCATCAGCACCCGCTGCGTACCCTCCGTGTGCAGCCCATATCACAGGATGCGGTGCCGGCGGAGTGGTATATATGAGCGAACATCATTTAGATGCGCGGCGTATCCTTTGTCCCCTGCCCGTGATTCGCTGTCAGGATGCCATTGCCCAACTGGCACCGAAGGAAATACTGGTGGTCACCGCGACGGATCCTGGTGTGAAACACGATATTCCCGCCTGGTGTCGTGTTCATGGACATCAGGTGCTCGCCATTGAAGAAGATGCGGACTCGGATGAAATCCGGGTGCGTGTTCAGGTGGGAGCCGCCACCTGAGTCCGTTGAATTCTGCTGGGCACAATTACACAAATAGTGTGAAAATCGTTACGCATGGGGGTAGGATTCGCAACGTAGCGCCGGGAATCCGCGATGAAAAAGCCCCGCGGGGATTCCCAGGACAAGGCAATGACCCGTGCAGAACTGCACCAATTTGAAGCCTTGCCGGTATATTGTGCACCAAATTCGGGCATCCAGCGCCCTGACATCCCGATGGCTGGATGTAACCCATTGATTTTTAATAACGATTTCCATGGCATGGTTAATGCAAAAAATCGGATCACAAATTTTTTGATCGTGTGCCGCCGCACCGCAAGGTTACGGTGGAGATACTAATCCGCTCGGAGGAAGACAGATGTCTGCACAGAAAGTTAGCAAGTTTATGAAGGATAACGGGGTACGCTTTGTGGACCTGCGTTTTACCGATACTCATGGTAAGGAACAGCATGTCACAGTGCCTGCCAATACCATTGATGCCGGTTTTTTCAAGGATGGCAAGATGTTTGACGGTTCTTCCATCAGTGGATGGAAGGGGATCAATGAATCCGACATGATCCTGATGCCGGATACCGGTAGCGTGGTCATGGACCCCTTCATGGATGAACCCACCATGATCATTACCTGCGACATCCTCGAGCCCAGCACCATGAAGGGCTACGACCGTGATCCCCGTTCCCTGGCCAAGCGTGCCGAAGCGTATCTGAAGTCCACCAAGATTGCGGATACCGCGTATTTCGGTCCGGAAAATGAATTCTTCGTACTGGATGATGTGCGCTGGGGCGCTTCCATGGGTGGCTGCTTTTATAAGGTGGATTCCGAAGAAGCCTCCTGGAACTCCGAGCGTGTATTTGAAGATGGCAACATCGGTCACCGTCCGGGTGTGAAGGGCGGCTACTTCCCGGTACCGCCAGTGGATTCCCTGCAGGATCTGCGTTCCGCCATGTGTCTTGCTCTGGATGAAATGGGTTGCCCGACGGAAGTGCATCACCATGAGGTAGCCACGGCCGGTCAGTGCGAAATCGGTACCATTTTCAATACCCTGACCCGCAAGGCCGATGAAACCCAGGTTCTCAAGTATGTGATTCACAATGTGGCCCATGCCTATGGCAAGACCGCTACCTTCATGCCCAAGCCACTGGTGGGTGACAACGGTAACGGCATGCACGTGCACCAATCCCTGGCCAAGGGTGGCAAGAACCTGTTCAGTGGTAACAAGTACGGCGGTCTGTCGGACATCGCCCTGTATTACATTGGCGGTATCATCAAGCATGCCCGTGCCCTCAATGCCTTCACCAATGCTTCAACCAACTCCTACAAGCGTCTGGTGCCCGGCTTTGAAGCCCCGGTAATGCTGGCCTATTCCGCCCGTAACCGCTCCGCTTCCATCCGTATCCCCTATGTCTCCAATCCAAAGGGACGTCGCATCGAGGTACGTTTCCCTGATTCCACCGCCAACCCCTACCTGGCCTTCTCTGCCATGCTCATGGCCGGCCTGGATGGTATACAGAACAAGATTCATCCGGGCGATGCCATGGATAAGGATCTGTATGATCTGCCGCCGGAAGAAGAGAAGCAGATCCCACAGGTATGCTACAGCTTTGATCAGGCACTGACGGCGCTGGATGAAGACCGCAAGTTCCTCACCAAAGGCGGTGTTTTCTCCGATGACATGATTGATGCCTACATCAAGATGAAGATGGAAGAAGTCACCCTGCTGCGCATGACCACTCATCCGGTGGAGTTCGATTTGTACTACAGCTGCTGAGGGTTCATCGCCTGCAAGCAAAAGCGCCCCCATTGGGGGCGTTTTTTTATCAGCCAGGTGTTGAAAATCCGTGGCTTCCGCACTACTGTGGGTCCATGTCAAAGATATCCATCCTCTCGGGTTTCGTGCTGTGTCTGGCCTTCGGTGCCCAGGCAGAGGTTTACAAGAGCGTCGATAGCGAGGGGAATATTATTTTCTCGGATACTCCGACTCAGGGCGCGGAAGAAGTACGGCTGCCGCCGGTGATGACGTACAGTGCGCCCAAATTACCCCAGGCCGGTAGCAGCGAATCCACAGGAACACCGGCCGATGTGAAGCACTACGATTCCCTGGTGATTACGGAACCACTGCATGAAGCGGCGATACGCGACAATACCGGCACCGTGAGCATTCAGGTGAAATCCGAGCCACCGTTACGCGCAGAGCTGGGTCACCGTATCCAATTTGTGCTGGATGGTGTCCCACAGGAAACGCCGGGGCTGGGCACGGGAGCCACCTTTTCCAATCTGGACCGGGGCAGTCATACCCTGTCGGCACAGATACAGGACAATCAGGGAAAGGTATTGGTCAGTGCCGAACCCGTAACCATCTTCATGCATCGGTACTCGGTGAATTTTCGCAAGGCGCCCTAGCACTGAGCCCGTACACCCTGGGGTATCCCCCATGGCTGTGCGAACCGCCAGCGTACCCTGGTAGTGCAGGCAGGCCCCCAATCCCCTTGATCAGGTACCATTTAGCGTGGCCAGCCACATAACAGCGCATGAATGCACTATAATAGTGCAATGAATCCTGAATTACGTGTAGGACTCAATCAAAAGCCCACGCAATGACAGCGCCCAGCATCGCTGATTTCTGGGGCGTCATATATATCTATATGTAATTAAGGAGATTTTTCCGATAACCCTGGATTTTTTCTCCCTTCCGGCAGGACTACCCCAGATTGGTTTGGATTTTGCACTGACAAACGGCATGCATGCAAAGGTAACCACAACGGTGGATCGCGCACCAGGAATTTTGGAAGGACTGAACACGGCTGTGTTCCTTTTGGACCAGGATCTGGAATTGGCTTACCTCAATCCGGCTGCCGAGAATCTGTTCCAGATCAGTGCGCGCCAGGCGGTTGGTCACCCCTTGGTGCAATTTCTCACCAATGGCGAAGAATTGAGTTCACGGCTGCGGGGCTCCATTTATAACCAGCACCCTTTCACCGCACGGGAGATACATCTGGAATTTACCGGTGACCGCGAAGTGACGGTGGATACCATGGTCACACCCATCAGCTCCGGCCCATTGCTGGAAGGCTTGCTCATGGAAATGGTTCCCATCGATCGCCACTTACGCATTACCCGCGAAGAGCAATTGATCGTGCAGCAACAGGCGGCGCGTAAACTGGTGCGGGGTATGGCGCATGAAATCAAGAATCCCCTGGGTGGCTTGCGTGGTGCTGCCCAACTTCTGGAAGCGGAGCTCGACGACGAAGACCTCAAGGAATACACCCAGATCATCATTGGCGAAGCCGACCGGTTGCAGAAACTGGTGGATCGCATGCTGGGGCCCAATAGTCTTCCGCATCCGGTGGAAACCAACATTCATCAGATCACCGAACATGTTCGCAGCCTGGTGCTGGCCGAAGGGTATGCCAAGCTGCACATTGAACGTAACTATGATCCGAGTATTCCGGAATTTCGTGCGGATCCCGAATTATTGATTCAAGCGGTATTGAATATCGTTCGCAATGCGGCGCAGGTGGGCGCCACACAAATTATTTTGCGCACCCGTAGTAAGCGTCAGTTCACCATCGGCAATACGCGACACAAACTGGTGGCACAGATTCAGATTCTCGACAACGGACCTGGAATCCCTGAAGACATGATGGAACAGGTATTTTACCCCATGGTAACCGGACGGGCGGAAGGTACGGGGCTGGGCTTATCCATTGCACAATCACTGGTGAATCAACATGGCGGGATTATCGAATGTAAAAGTAAGCCGGGAGAGACTGAGTTCACCATCCTCCTCCCATTGGAGTAGTAACATGAGTAATGCCGAAAAAATCTGGGTGATCGATGATGATCATTCTATACGTTGGGTCCTGGAAAAAGCCTTGAAAAAGGCAGATATGGATGTCACGGCATTTTCATCGGCAACAGGTATTCTCGATGCCCTTGCCAAAGGTCAGCCAGATGCCATTATCACCGATGTACGCATGCCAGGAATGGATGGCTTGGAATTGCTGGGAAGAATCAACCAGGATTATCCCGAGTTACCGGTGATCATCATAACGGCACACTCCGATCTGGATAGTGCCGTATCGGCGTACCAGGGAGGTGCCTTTGAGTATCTACCCAAGCCTTTTGATGTGGATGAAGCGGTAGCCCTGGCACAGCGTGCTGTAGAACATCGACGCCGCGAGCAAGCACAAAAGAACGGGAAAACCATGGCGGAGAGCCCGGAAATTATCGGCGAAGCACCGGCCATGCAGGAAGTGTTTCGTGCCATTGGTCGTTTGTCCCGATCCAATATCACGGTATTGATCAATGGCGAATCCGGTACCGGTAAGGAATTGGTGGCCCAGGCACTGCATCGACATAGTCCACGTCATGATCACCCGTTTATTGCGTTGAATATGGCGGCCATACCCCGTGATTTACTGGAGTCAGAGCTTTTCGGTCACGAAAAAGGGGCGTTTACCGGCGCCCAGGCACGTCGTATGGGGCGTTTTGAACAAGCCGATGGCGGCACCCTTTTCCTCGATGAAATTGGCGATATGCCTGCGGAGCTGCAAACCCGCTTACTACGGGTGCTCGCAGATGGAGAGTTTTACCGGGTGGGTGGTCATACGCCGGTGCGCGCGGATGTACGCATTATTGCCGCAACCCATCAGAATCTGGAGCAGCGGGTACGCGATGGAAATTTCCGTGAAGATTTATTCCACAGACTGAATGTAATCCGCGTACACATACCTTCCTTGCGCGAGCGACGCGAAGATATACCCCTGTTGATGCAACATTTTCTCAACCGTGCCGCCAAGGAGCTCAATGTAGAGCCGAAATCACTGCGGCCGGAAACAGAGCAATTTCTATGTCAGCTGGAATGGCCGGGGAATGTGCGGCAGCTGGAAAACCTCTGCCGCTGGTTGACGGTGATGGCTTCGGGGCAGGAAATTCTGGTTGAGGATTTACCGCCGGAATTAAAAGC
>CBDUNQ010000031.1:0-10796 GCA_965368625.1 uncultured Gammaproteobacteria bacterium | reverse complement strand
CAACACGATATCCAGACCCGATGGTACGGCCAAGTTTCATCCTTGCCAAGCCGCTACCGGAAATCAATAGGCCGGTTCCACCGAAACCCGAATACGCACTTTCTTGCCGGGATCATAGGGCATACGCGTATGATAGAGCTGCCCCTGATAGCGGTAGCTCACATCATAGCCATCCACCCGCTCCTCTTCGCGGTAATCATTCACCTGTCGGCAACGGGTTTCTGTCACATGATGAACCGTTGCCGGTCGCTGGTGATCCTGCCCGATATCCCGCCCGATGGAACCCCCCAGCAATACCCCGGCGATGGTGGCGGCATCCTTACCCCGGCCCTTGCCCATGGTATTGCCGGCCGCCCCACCGATGATTCCGCCGAGAATCATGGGGGTGGAGGAACGATAACCTGTTTCATACACGGGAACCTCTTCATCCCAGCATTCCCGGCGTGGTTCGTTGACGCGCACCACACGTACCACCGGCGCCACATCCACCACCTTGGCATAATCGTAAAAGTCTCCGCCACTGCGCCCCGCCTTGATACCCCGGTCATGACCGGCCATGGCAACGCCACTCAGGCTCGACGACAAGAGGATTGCCAACACCGCCAACCCGCTCTGAATTCTTTTCTTGCTCATGATCTTCTCCTTATCCATTGGGTGGCTCGACACTCCACCGCTCAGTTTCAGGGTCAGAATAGAGAAGTCTGCCTGAATGCCCGCTGAACCAAATGGATTTTTTCGGGAATCTTCATGACGCTTTCCATGGTGGACTTGAGGCACCTCGCGCCAGTAAAAAACCTGACTGCCAATGAAATTTCCCTGAATACCTACCTGAATCGCGTGCCGGGCAGCATTGGTCATACATTGGGAGAAAAAATACAAGCTATTGTATTTTAATACTATTTAATTGATTTCCCGGTTTGCACAGCAAACCCAAACCCACTGTATTCCGTTCAGGTGCCATTCAGCCAGGACTTGTTAGCCTGTAGTCACGCTGGAGCCAGGGAACGACCTGCCCGGCATCGGAACAGTGGACTTCACCATAGTTAGGAGAGACCAGATGAACAAACTGACTCAAGTACTGCTTGCCCTGAGCCTGGGTGCCGGGACAATGGGCCTTTCAACGGCTGCGGAAGCAGATAAATACGTGGATAACCGCTACTACGATAATCGCCGGTATGATCATGCGCCTCGCTACCGGGATGATTGGAATCGCGGTCATAAGCGCTATCATGACCGTGATCACCGCAAGAGCAAACACCGCTGGAAACATGAACATCACAATCGGCGCCCCATTATTCATAAGCAGGTTATCGTGATTCCCACACCCCGCTATTATGGAGGACACGATCATCATGATCATTATCAGCCCCAGCATCGCTATTATGAACGCAGCTATTCAGCCCCTTCGGGGTATTCAAATCATGAATACCGTTCGGCTACCCCGGTGATTCTGGGTGGCATTATCGGCGGCGTGATCGGCAGTGAAATGGGCAAGGGCCGTGGCAAAGATGCAGCGACCGCCGCCGGAGTGATACTGGGCGGCTCCATTGGCCGTGATCTATCACGCTGATACCATGTGCTTCCAGTACCCATGGAATCATGCAGCGAATCCATCAATGATGCTCAGTACCGGGAGTGGCGGCTTCCCTGTCATTCCCGCCTGAGCAGCGGAGGAAAGGGTAAAATAGGGAAAATAATGAAATTCGCCATCCGTGGCCAGGCAAGCGATATGCAATAGCGCCGGGCAACACACTTCCATACGCTATTGATATCAGGCAATGGCTTCCGCAGTGGGGCGTAAATGCTGTTTCACATAAGTAATAAAACGCTCACTGGAAACCGGCTTGCAGAATAAATAGCCCTGAAAATGATCGCAGCCCCAGTGATTGAGGGCGATTCGCTGCGGATCGGTTTCCACTCCCTCAGCAGTCACCTTCATTCCCAGTTTATTGGCCATGGCGATAATCGCGGAACATATCGCCGCATCATCATCATCGGTTTCTATATCACGGACAAAACTACGGTCGATTTTCAAGCGGTCAAAGGAAAAGCCCCGTAAATATACCAGAGAGGAATACCCGGTACCGAAGTCATCCAGGGCCAGTGCCACGCCCAATTGATTCATGCCATCAAATGTGGCGCTCGCCGTATCTCCCATGGCGAGGATACTGGTTTCTGTAAGCTCCAGCTCCAGACAATGGGCCGGCAAGCCGGTCTCTTCCAGCACCTCGGTTACCGTGGTGAGGATATCCGATTGACGGATCTGGACTGCAGACAGGTTAACCGCCATCACCAGATGATCCAGGCCCTGGCGGTGCCACTCGCTACACTGGCGGCAGGCTTCACGCAACACCCATTCCCCCAAGGGAACAATCAACCCCGTCTCCTCCGCCAGACCGATAAAGACATCAGGGTAGACCATGCCTAATTGCGGATCATTCCAGCGCACCAGGGCTTCGGCACCAATGACTTGGAGATTTTTCGCATCCAGTACCGGTTGATATTCCAGTAGCAATTCCCCCTGCTCAATGGCACGGCGTAGTCGTGCCTCCATTTTAATAAGACGTGCGACACCGGCATCGAGTTTTTCTGAGTAATACTGGTAATTCTTTTTCCCCTGGGATTTTGCATGATACATGGCGATATCGGCATTCTTGATCAGGGTGGAAACGTCTTTCCCATCACGTGGATACAGTGTAATACCGATACTGGCACTGGGGCGGATTTCATGGCTTTGCAGGATTACGGGTTCGTCAAGGGCATCAAGAATTCGTTCCGCAACGCCGGCGCACTCATCTTCGTCGGATATTCCGGGCAGTAATATAATGAATTCATCCCCACCAAGACGCGCCACCAGTTCGGGAGCGCATTCCGGAAGATTTTGGCCGACCAGGTCATTGCCACGCACACAGGCACCAAGACGTCGCGCCAATTCCTTCAATAATTCATCGCCGGCATGATGACCAAGGGTATCATTGACCCGCTTGAAATTATCCAGATCCAGAAATAAAAGCGCCGCCTGCCGGCCATTACGCTCCGCCTCGCTCAATACATCCTGCAGGTATTCCCGGAACATGAGCCGATTGGGCAATCCGGTAACACTGTCATGATAAGCCAGAAAGCGTACTTGCTCGTGACTCTTGCGCAGATCATTGCGCATATCCCGGAATGCCTCAGCAAGATCGCCCAATTCATCCTGGGATTGCCGTTGAATTTCCACTTCCAGGTCACCCTGCCCGATACGGCGCGCGGCAATGGCGAGTTTCTGTATCGGACTGATCAAATGCTGCTTTACCGAGAGAAACACCAGACCGATGGTAAGCAATATGGCAACCAGTGTGATCCCGGCCACCGCCACTCCCATTCGGTAGCTGCTGGCCAGTAATTCGTCACGCGGCAGTAAGGCAAAAAGTTTGAAATTATCGGCTATGGCATAGCCTTCCAGTATGTATTCCACCTGGTCTAACACCACATACTGCACTACAGGGCGTGCAAAACTATTACTGGCCTTACGGATATATTCCTGCGCCAGATTCGATTGAAAGGGGACATGCTTTGGTTGAATCACCACATTTCCCCGGCCATCGGTGGCAAATAAAAACCCACCCTCCCCCACGGGATTGTTATTGATTTGCTCCTGTAAAAAAGCCAGACCCACATCGATCAACAGATAGCCACGCACCCTGGGCTCGGCCACAATAGGATCCGTGGAACGCTCGATCAAGGCCATGCGCTTGGATACCAGCAGGGAAGGGATTTTCTGTTCTGCCGTAAACAGAAACTGGGTATGCAACTCATGTTGGCCGGCGGAAAGGGCCTGAAAATAGCCGATGCCACTGACATCATCGGTATCTTCCCCATTGAGCATAGGATGCAGACTGGTATCCACGTAACCATCGGGCAGAACGATACTGATATTCCGGTATTCAGGGTAGGCCTTCTGATAACTATCCAATTGTCGCAATAATGTACTCTGCATCAATGAGTATCGATCCCGCTCACTGCTGGTAATATATTTTTGCATCAACATGGAATTGGAAAACAATACCGCATTGGCTTGAGCTATGCGGATTTTCTCCTCAAACTGCAAACTCACCTGCTGCAGCAATGTTGTCATTTGACTCAGGGCTTTTTCTTCTGTGGTTTTTTTCAGCTGGGAAAAGGCGATTCCACCCAGAAACAGCAATGGCAACACAATGAGCGGCGCCATCAGCACGATGAGTTTTGGTTGCAGTTTGCGAAACATGAATATAGGCGCTTTTACTGCAGCAGGCGATTGAAAATTTTATTGCGTTTGCGCAATGCGCGGGGGGGCTGCTGGACATAGAATTCACAGCGTTCCAGAATATCGGCATCGGGATAGATTATCGGGTCCTGGAAAAAATCCGCCGGCAAATGAGCTTCCGCCGCTTTATTGGGCGTGGCATAGTACACGTACTCCGCCTGCCGGGCCGCGCGTTTTGGGTCATTCATAAAATTGATGAAATCCGCGGCCAGTTTCTGCTTGCGCGAAGCACTGGCAATGGTGATGTAGTCAATCCACAGGGAACTGCCCTCTTCCGGAACCACATAGGTGATTTGCGGATGATGCTCCGCTACCATCAGGGCGTCACCACTGTAAATCATGCTGGCTACCGTTTCTCCGGTAACCAGGGAGGATTCCCTGCTCAGGGAAACGTAGGAATAATTCCGAACAAAGGGTTTTTGTTGCTGCAATAATTCTTCCGCTTTTGCCAGCGCCTGGGAATCCGAATTGTTCACCGAGTATCCCAGGCTCTTAAGTGCCACCGCCAATACATCTGGCATATTCTTGATCATGACGATTTTGCCATGCAGGCTGGGATCCGGTTGCAGCAATTGCTGCCAACGGGTAATGGGTTCCGGCACCAGATCGGCACGATAGGCAATTCCCATGCTGCCCCAGAAATACGGAACGGCATACTCGGCCAGCTGTGCAGAATGTTCCTTCCAGCGAATATCGATATGCCGTAGATTGGGAATGTGTTGCGGATCCAACTTTGCGATCCAGCCCTGTTGCAGGTAGGTGGGCAGCGCATAGTAATTCACCAGTATCAGATCATACCCCTTGCCATCGGCTTCAATGAGAATGTCATTGCGGGTTTCATCGGATTCGAAATACACAAAGCGCACCCTGGCATTGAATTGAGCTTCAAATTCCGCCACCAGCTCGGGATCCATGTATTCCGACCAGGTGAGAAATACCAGTTCCCGGGAATTGTCCGCAGGTTCTGCCCGGCAAGGGCCATGTACCCACAGGCAGCACCACAACGGCAGGGAAACCCAAAAGCGCCAGTAACACATCGTGTTCATGCTCCAACCATCTTTTCGTATACGCTGTCTGGCGTTATGTACCACAGCGTGCCATTCCCCGTTCCCCCTGGAGACATAACGGCAATTTTCCTGTTTTTTTGAGGCCTTGGGGCTCCATTGATTCATGTCAGCATTGACCGTTCCGGCAGATTACGTCATGGGTCATCCGCCGCTTCATCACTCCTGCCAACAGCAAACCAGGCCGGCTATATTCCACGGCACCCCACGGGTTTTTGAGCATGCCTGCCTTGCCCTGGCACCTCCGAATTTTTATTTGCCGTATTCTCAAGGACTTCGGTACATGCTCCCCGGGCCCCTTGAATGTTCTCAAAATGTTCTCTACACTGAATCTGTACCTGTTTGAGCACCTGGGAATGCTGACAAAAACACAAGTCAACACACTGAAGTTCATCACCGGCTTTATACGGAAGCAGGGCCATGCCCCGAGTCTGGCGGAAATCGGCGATGCCCTGGCGATCCGCTCCCGGGGCACGGTACACCGCCATGTGCAAGCCCTGGCGGAAGCGGGACATATCCAGCTGGTGGCCGGTCGCAAACGGGGCATCCGCTTGCCCCCCGGTTCGCCCTCCCGTTCTCCCATGGAAACGCAGAAGGCTTGCCGCCTGCCCCTGCTGGGTCGTATTGCCGCCGGCCGGCCCATTGAAGCCATTGCCGATCAAGAGTATCTGAACCTGGCGGATTTTCTGCTCGGCCCCGACCGCTTCGCACTTCAGGTCATAGGGGATTCCATGATTGAGGCCGGTATTCTTCCCGGTGACACCGTGGTGGTGGAGCGTCGCGACTATGCTGAAAACGGGGAAATCGCTGTGGCCCTGATCGATGGTGAGCAAGCCACCCTGAAGCGTATTCAGCAACGTGACGGTCTGGTGGAATTGATTCCTGCCAACCACACCCTGTTACCCATGGTCTACCCCGCCGAACGGGTCACCATCCAGGGCATCGTGGTCGGTCAGTTACGCAGTTACAAATGATCCGGTAACCCATACCCTTCACCCCGCCCCTATGTGGGGACATGGGTATGAACCCTGAGTCACCCTGCTTTCTGCGTTGTAGATTACCCATGGAAGGGAACGTGATCCTGACACGCCAGGGAATGCGTCAGGCCAGGATCTTGTGCCAGCCCGTGCACACTCCGCCCGATTATGGGCCGGGATTGATGGGCAGTGCATAGTAATTCATGGGCGTGGCCGCCATTGAAAAACCGTTGGCGGCGCCACGTACAGGCAGTGAACCATTTTTACGGGCCAGTCTATGTCAGTAATTTCTTCCTTCTGGGAGCGGGTCATCATTCTGGTGGATATGAATGCCTTCTTTGCTTCCATTGAACAACGGGATCGCCCCGAGTGGCGCGGTCGCCCCGTGGCCATCACCAACGGTTTACAGGGCACCTGTATCATCACCTGTTCCTATGAAGCCCGCAGCTATGGTATTCACACCGGCATGCGTTTAGGTGAGGCACGCCGCCTGTGCCCGGAACTGATTCAGTGCCCGGCAGACCCGCAACGTTATGCGCAGACCTCCGCGGATATCATGGAGGCATTGCAGCAAATCACACCCGATGTGGAAGTGTTTTCCGTGGATGAAGCCTTTCTCGACGTCAGCCATTGCCAGCGTTTGCTGGGCCCTCCTCTGGAAATTGCACGGCGCGTCAAGCAAACCGTCTATGCCGCATCCCGCGTACTCTGTTCCATTGGCGTTTCCGGCGACAAGACCACGGCCAAATACGCTGCCAAACTGCACAAGCCCGATGGGCTTACGCTGATCCCCCCCTGGGAAGCGGAAGCGCGTCTGCGGCAAGTGCCGGTTACCGATCTCTGCGGCATTGCCGGTGGTATCGGCCGCTTTCTTGCCGACCATGGCGTGTATACCTGCGGTGACATGAAAAACCTGCCCATCAGTGTGCTGGCGCAACGTTTCGGTAATCCCGGACGACGTATCTGGTACATGTGTCAGGGCCGTGATCCCGACCCGGTACACACTCGGGTACCGCCCCCCAAATCCATTGGACATGGCAAGGTGGTACCTCCGGATACCCGTGAGGGGGATATCCTCCTCACCTATCTTTTGCATATGAGTGAAAAGGTATGCGCCCGTCTGCGTCGCCATCAGATGATGGCCAGCCATTTTCTCATCGCCCTGCGCACCTCAACGGGTTGGATCGGCGACAAGCTACGCACGCCCATGGCAACCGCCGATGGCCGAGTACTCATGGACCTGTGTCACCGAGTATTGCAACAACATTGGAGCGGTCAGGGGATTCACCAGGTTCAAGTCACTGCCCTTGATCCGCATCCGGAACATCAGCAGCAAGATCTGTTCATGACGCCTCCCGCCACACGCCAGGCCGTGAATAGTGTTGTGGACCAGATCAATGAGCGTTATGGTGAATTCACCCTGGCCCCCGCGCGCCTGCTGCAGCGTTCCAGCATGCCCAATGTCATCGCACCGGCCTGGAAACCCCATGGTCATCGGAAAACGGTGTAGTCATGTGCGGCGGCGTTTATTACACCCATTTGGGACAAGACATTCGAGTTTATTTCCCCAACCCCAAGGCCATGTTGCCGGTAAAAATGAAATCCGGTGAGCGGGTATTACTGCCCTGGGGGCGCCGCCGAGAACAGGCAGGCAATCTTCCCCTGGGCGGCTGGGCGCGGCTGGATTCCATTTACAGCGGACGCTGGGATCGCTGGTTCCCGATCCCCGTCAAGCTGCCTATCAAGCAATTCATGGAAAAGGACCTGGAATCCCACAGCCATTGGTATGACCTCACCAAGGGGCAATGGATACAGGGCTTGATCGCGCGCCATGGTAATGAACAGCGGGTATACGTGGTAACCGTGGAGCCGGAAATGGCCGATGCCGTACATGACCGCTGGCCGCGCATCATGAATGGCCCCTGAGAAGGAATAAGCTATTTATAGACAACCATCGTCAGTGCGCAAGCCGAATTGCTTGAGTTCCCTGCCATGGGAAAGAGATACCGGCCTGCGCCGGTATGACGAAGGCCCCGGTATAAGAAGGGGCCGGTATGAAGGGTAATGCAGGGAAAACTCAATAAACCAGCGCTTCCCTAGACATAGTGCTTACGATCCTTGCGACGACGCCCGGCTTTTTGCACCACCACACCCTTGATCACATGAATACCGGGAATTTCAATGGGGTCATACCGTTCATTCAGGGGCACCAGAAAATAGCGCTTTTCCGCATCCCAGACGATTTGCCGGAAGTAGTATTCATCATCCAGTACCGCCACCACATAGGAACCGTTTTCCACCAGCCCTTCGGGATCCACCACGATGACAATGCCATGCTCAAATTCGGGTTCCATCATGTCGCCCAGCACTTGCAGGGCAAAGGGTTCACCCGCGGCGCAGCTGCCGCCGCTTCCGAGTTCGTTGTCCATACCACCAGTTCCCAGAAATAAAACGCGTATAAGCATAACGGGAAGCCCACCATACCGCAATCCTGAGTAATGCACTCAGGTATCGAAGCGCGCCTGGGGAATAGAAGCAATATTTAAATTATTTTTATAATTTTCAATTTATTATATTTATAACTTAATCTCGATTCTGGTTTGATTTAGTGGCTTTTTGTAAGAAAATCCCCAGGAACCTGAGCGGTAGAGGCATGCCCGGAATGCAGCATTGCATCGGCTATGCCGGCGTGCTTACCCGGATTGGAAAGTGGAAACCTGTGATGCCCCTGGGCAAGGTATCACGCCGCGATTTAAATTTTGCAGGTGTTTCCCAAACTTGACATGCATCAACGAGAAAGTGGCCCTGGTTTGCTAGGATGTAATTGCCTCCATGAATCATATAGCGTTAGTACCGCTGTTATCCCGCCACCCGGCGGGATTTCTTTTTGGGAAGTATGCCCGCGCCGAGAAAGGTAGGCGCTTACTCCAGCCAACGCTCCAGGTAGTACAGCCGGAATCCTTCCGATGACCGGGAAGGCCCCATGACACAGGCGGCAAATTTCTTTTCCTCGGGTCGTGCCGCAGCCAGGGCAGCCGCCTCCGATTCCATGATCTGTACCGCCCCTTCGGAAAACCGGTCGCGACTGCGACGTGGCGCATGCACAACCGCATACTGCTCTTTCACCACACTGGTTTCCCGGTCTACTGGTATACGCTGCATTGGTTTCACCCTTCCCACGGTGGTTCTATCATAAGCGCTGCAAGCGATAGCGCAAGCGACAGGTCTTGCGGCGCCCATCCAGTGCCGGCACAGCCTGCAGATGCCGGCGCAACTGGGCACGGTCTGCTGCATGCCGCAAAAATACGCCGATGGCATTTTCATTCTGTGGCGTGGACAATTGAAAGGCCGCGGCATAAGAGCGCTGGATAGCTGCCCGCTGAAAATAGGCACAGGCCCGCAGCGCCGCTGAGGAAGGGAAGTTCACCACCAGTTGCCCTTTCGGGTGCAAGTGCCGCCCCAGCCGCTTCATCCAGGAAGCCGTCATGGCCACGGCGCGCACCGGCTCGCCCTCCTGCTCACCAAACAGATCATCAATGATCATATCAAAGGCCGGCCCCTCATAGGCCTGCAGCCACTCAACGGCATCGGCGCAATGTAACTGCACATCGGCGCCTGATACATGAAAAAAGCGCCTGGCTACCTGTAGATGGACATTGTTCAATTCCACGCCCACCATGAATTCCGGTGCCACGAAATGGCGCAATTGCCGCAATACGGCACCACCACCCACGCCCAGCAGCAACACCCGGCGGATCTCGCCGGGTGGATAGAAAAAAGCGGGCAGGAACAGTAAGTCCCACACATTGCCGCTTACCGGCTGACGCGGGTTGAACTGACTGTGGAAAACGCCATCGGTATACAGGCGGCGCGATTGCCCCGCCATGCGAACTTCATAGTGCCGACCATGGGCGCGTTTTTCCCAGACTACCGCCACCCCGAACCCTTAGTGTTCCTCATCCTGGGAAAAAAGATAGCGGAAAAAATCCTGTGTGCGTTTCCAGGAATCCTCATCGGCCTTGGCATCATAGGCCAGAGGCATTTCAAAGCGTTTGCCAAAGGCATCGGCATCGGGGTTGGTGAAACTGTGCTTCACGCCGGGATAGTTGATCAATTCATACTGCACTTCCGCCGCCTGCATTTCCGCTTCGAAAGCCTCGAGCTGTTCCGCAGTGACGAAGGGATCCGCGGCACCGTTGAATACCAGCACTTCCGAAGCCACCTTGCCTTTTTCCGCCGGACGTTCGGTACCCAGGCTGCCATGAAAACTGACCACACCCTTCAGTTCCTTGCCGGCACGGGCCATGTGCAACACCATGCCTCCGCCAAAACAATAGCCGATGGCCGCCAGTTGTTCCTGATCCACACTCGGCTGTTTCAGCAATACCCGGGTTGCTGCATCAAAGCGCGCTTCTGCCACCTCCATGTTGCTGGTCACCGCCTGCATGAATGCCTTGGCATCATTGGGGT
>CBDUNQ010000030.1:0-10932 GCA_965368625.1 uncultured Gammaproteobacteria bacterium | reverse complement strand
CACCCCGACCCAGGCATTGGAGGAATTCCGTACCCTCTCTGGATTTGGCGATAGCCTTGATGCCCTGGACAGCAACCCCCTGCCCGGCGTGATTACGGTATTGCCGGTCCCCGGACAACGGGATGCCAGCCTCAGCGCCGCCCTGCGCGACAAATTGAGCCGTCTTCCCGAAATCGAACTGGCGCAACTGGACCTGCAATGGGTAAAGCGCTTTCACGCCATCATGATGCTGGTTGAGCGCGGCATTCTGCTGGCGGGCGGCCTGCTGGCCGTGGCGGTACTCCTGATTGTCGGCAACACCATTCGCCTGGATATTTTCAACCGCCGTGAAGAAATCGAGGTTAGCAAACTCATCGGCGCCACCGACGCCTTTATCCGCCGCCCCTTTTTGTACACCGGCCTCTGGTATGGAAGTTTCGGGGCTTTACTTGCATGGACCCTGGTAACGGTGGCATTCTGGCAGTTGAGTGGCCCGATCCAGCAGCTGGCGGGGCTGTACCAAAGTGATTTTGCCTTACAAACCTTTGCACTCACAGATTCTGTATCTCTGTTGTTGTTGGGAGTTGCCCTTGGATTGACCGGCTCCTGGCTTGCCGTGGGAAGACACCTCGGCGCCATCCAGCCCAGCTAGGTTTTGTGTAAGCAAATGCTTACACGCGAAAGCGGCATTTCCTAAATAAAATCGGTACTTTGCCGATAGCACCTCGACAGAGTATCTTGCGATGATGCGTTATCGTAGAGGGGGAAGCAGCGAATGCAGGGCAAATCGACGCGAATAATGGTAGTGGACGGCTCGGAAGTCGCCCGCACCATTATCACCCGTATCCTCTCCGAGGAAATGCGGGATGCCGTCATCACCATCTGCGGCACCGCAAAAGAAGCCCTGACCAACCTGGAACAGCAGCAATTCGACCTAATCTGCACCGCCCTCATGCTCCCCGACCAGGATGGTCTGGAGCTGAGTCGTTATATCCGCGCCAGCAACACCCACCACTACACCCCCATTATCGTGGTTTCCGGCGATGCCGATGAGCGCCTGCTGCGCGAGGGCTTTGCCGCGGGTGTCACGGATTATTTCGATAAATCTCTTGGTTATCATGCATTTGCTGATTTCATCAAGGAGTTTTCCGAACGTAACTCCGGATTGGTGGGTCGCATTCTGTACGTGGAAGACAGCGCTTCCGCCGCCGCCTACACCATCCGCCTGATGGAGCGGCATGGCTTACAGGTGGTGCACACCACCACGGCGGAAGAAGCCCTGGAACAGCTCAACGATACCGCCGTGGGCGGCCCCAATGAGCACCATGCCTTTGACATCCTGGTCACCGACTTTTTTCTCAAGGGTTCCATGACCGGTGGCGACCTGCTGCATGCCGTGCGGGCAAAGCTGCATTACTCGCAACAGGAAATGCCGGTTCTCATGATCACCATGGCGGAAAACGACGAAAAACAGGTGGAAGTGTTTCACGCAGGCGCCAATGACTTCGTCACCAAACCCATTGTGGAAGAAATTCTCATGGCGCGGATTCGCTCCCTGCTGCTCATCAAACAGCAGTTTGTGGCCCTCAAGCGACAGAGCGAAACCATGCACCGGCTGGCCATCACCGATACCCTCACCCGGGTATACAACAAGCGCTACCTGTTGGACCACGGCGACCGCTTTCTGGCCAACCGCCACAATCACCCCGTGTCGGCCTTATTGCTGGATATCGACCATTTCAAGAAAATCAACGACAATCTTGGCCATATCACCGGAGATCGCGTGCTTGAATCCCTGGGCAAAATGCTTAAGGAGCGCATTCCCGGCGATGCCCTGGCGGTGCGCTTCGGGGGTGAGGAATTTGCCCTGCTCATTCCGCGCTGCAGCCAGCGGGAAGCCGAACTCTGCGCCGAAAAACTGCGCGCCGAAGTGGAAATTCTCTACCCGGCGGACATCCCCATTACCATCAGCATTGGCCTCGCCTGCACCCAGAATCTACCCGATATCAGCCTGACCCAGCTGTTGAGCCTTTCTGACAAGGCCCTGTATGCCGCCAAAAACCGTGGACGCAACCGCGTCTGCGCCTGATCGAACGCTTTTCTTTTTATGCCAATATTTTTCCCCCAGGATCAGGAACTCCCGGGCACATTAGCACTCTAACCCCGCGAGTGCTAAAATCGTACCCTGAACTTCATTAGGAGCCGTAGCTATGAGCCAAGCCCTGGTTCAACGATCAAATCAGGAATTGAATCTCTTCCAGCCCATCGGGAACCTGGATCAATACCTTCAGGCCCTCAGCACCATTCCGGTGCTCAGTGCCGAGGAAGAGCGCGCGCTGGCAATCAAATTACGCGATGAAAATGATCTGGCCTCGGCCCGTAAGCTGGTGTTGTCACATCTGCGCTTCGTGGCCCATATCGCCCGTGGCTATGCCGGCTATGGTCTGGCCATCGGTGACCTGATCCAGGAAGGCAGCATTGGCTTGATGAAAGCCGTCAAGCGGTTCGACCCGGATGTGGGCGTCCGCCTGGTTTCCTTTGCCGTGCACTGGATCAAGGCGGAAATACATGAATTCATCCTGCGTAACTGGCGCATTGTAAAAATCGCCACCACCAAGGCCCAGCGCAAGCTGTTTTTCAACTTGCGCAGCAGCAAGAAGCGCCTTGGCTGGTTCAGCCGCGAAGAAGTGGATGCAGTAGCCCGGGATCTGGGTGTCAGTGCCGAATCGGTGCTGGAAATGGAGTCGCGACTTTCCAATCACGATCTTTCCCTGGATCCCACGGTGGATGCCGATGAAGACGAACGTGGCCGCGCACCCACTCTCTACCTTGCCGACCCCCATGCGGCTGACCCGGCTCGCACCCTGGAAGACCATGACTGGGAAAGCAACAGCCATGATCAACTGCAGGCTGCCATGGAAACCCTGGATGAGCGCAGCCGTGATATTCTGGCAGCACGCTGGTTGACCGATTCCAAGGCCACCCTCCATGAACTTGCGAGCCGCTATGGTGTTTCCGCCGAGCGCATTCGCCAACTGGAAGGCAATGCCATGAAAAAGCTCAAAGCCGTCATGGAAGCCTGAGCCATACCAACCTCACCCGCGCTTCCCAGCGCCCACAAAAAAGCCCCGCCAGAATCTGACGGGGCTTTTTTTGTGTGGCCGGGTTCCACCTTAGCCGAAGAACACCACCGATAGAAAGCTGGCCCAGGCCAGGGCGATGAGGCTCACCACGATAACCATGGGGAAATTCTGCAATGAAAACATGGGCTTCACCTACAATTAATTCAGTAAATTAGTGGAATCTTATCTTACTCATCGCCGGGCTTCAAGTTGGCATTCACCCTGGAGGATCGGGATTGGGGAATACGCGGGTCATCATCATCCATGAGGATCCGGTGCGCCGGCCCTTCCATATCCTCATATTGACCACTGCGCACAGCCCAGAGAAATAGCCACACGGCCCCGGCTACAAAGAGCAGACTGATGGGAATCAACAGATAGAGTATATTCACCGTTGCCTCTCATTGCGCAATCGCAAGGCATTCAATACCACCAGCAGAGAACTGCCGGACATTCCGATAGCCGCCATCCAGGGAGCCACCCAGCCCATCATGGCTAGCGGCAAGGCCATCAGATTATATACCAGGGCCCAGGAAAGATTCTGGCGAATCACGCTGCGGGTCCGGCGCGCCATGACCACGGCATCCACCAGGTGGGGCAATTGTTCTGACAGCAATACCATATCCGCCGAGGCATGCGCCAACTGGGTCCCGCTACCCATGGCCAGGGAAACGGCGGCACCCGCCAGTACCGGAGCATCATTCACCCCATCCCCCACCATGGCCACCGTCGCCCCCCGGGCCTGCAATGCCTGGATCGCCGCCAGTTTATCCTGCGGCCTGGCAGCCGCCTGATAGTGAGCGATGCCCAGCTGTTGCGCCAATTCCCGCACCGGACCTTCCCGGTCCCCACTGAGCAGTTGCACCTGGATTCCCAGGGCCCGCAAGCCCTCCAAGGCTTCCTGGGCGCCGGCCCGCGGCCGATCATCAAATACAAACCGCGCCAGCAAACCCTGTTCACTGGCAAGCACCACCCAGCTCTGATGTACCCATTGCGCGGGCTCGGGCAATGCACAGGGCTCGGGACAAAGGGCGGCGGCAAACTCCAGGGTCCCCACCCGCAGTCGTTGCCCCTGGACCACGGCTTCAATCCCCTGCCCGGGCACGGCCTGCACTTCGCTGCTGACCGCCAGGCCCTGCAGGCCCTGACGCAGGGCATGGGCAACCGGATGCTCCGACCCAGCCTCCACCGCAGCGGCAAGCCGCTGGCAAGTGTGTGCATCCAGCTCGCCCAGCGGCTGTATCTGCGTCAACTGCAAACGCCCTTCCGTCAGGGTACCGGTTTTATCAAAGAGGATATGGGTGACCTGTGCCAGGGTTTCCAGGGCATGACCGCGCGTAGTCAGTACCCCCAAGCGGGTCAGGCTGCCGGTAGCGGCGGTAATGGCAGCCGGAGTCGCCAGGGAAAGGGCACAGGGACAGGTGACCACCAACACCGACAGGGTAATGCGAAAGGCTTCCGCGGGATCCTGCTGCCACCAGTACCAGGCAACGCCGGTAGCCAGCAACAGCAGCACTCCCACAAACCAGGCAGCCACCCGATCGGCCATTTGCGCCACCGCCGGCTTTTCCGTCTGCGCCCGATCCAGGAGACGCGTGATGGATGCCAGAACCGTTTCCCCTCCCACCTTTTCCACCCGCATCTGCAGCGGGCTTTCCACATTAACAGCTCCCCCCACCAGTTCATCACCAGGTCCCCGGGCCTGAGGCAGGCTTTCGCCGGTAAGCAGGGCTTCATCCACGGCACTGTTACCCTCCAGTACCACTCCATCGGCGGGAATGGTTTCACCGGGACGGATCAGTACGCGGTCGCCCGGCGCAAGGTCCGCCACAGGCACTCTTTCCTCAACCCCGTCCTCAATACGGGTTGCCGTGGCCGGCAACAATCGCACCAATTCCTCGGCCGCCTGACCTGCACGATGTCGTGCCCCCATTTCCAGAAAGCGGCCGGTGAGGAGAAACAGGGTAAACATGCAGACCGAATCGAAGTACACCTCCTCCAAGCCCTGCATCGTAGCCCAGGCACTGGCGAGAAAGGCACCGCCAATGGCCAGTGCAACGGGCACATCCATGCCCAGTTGACGGCGCTGCAGGTCACGCTTGGCTCCCTGAAAAAACGGTTGCGCGGAGTACAACACCACCGGCAGGGTCAACAACAGACTGACCCAGCGCAAAAAGGACTGCAGCTCCACCTCCATGCCTTCATAATCACCCGCATACAGGGCCACCGCCATCATCATCACCTGGGTGGCCCCCACCGCTGCCACGGCAATACGTCGCAAGAAGGTTCGTCGCTCTTCTTTTTGAATTTTTTCCTGGCGGCCGGCATCAAAGGGATGGGCTACATAGCCTATTTCCCCTATGGCCTTGAGTATGGTGCTCAGGGTGGTGACCCGATCATCCCATTTCACACGCGCCCGATGGGTGGAATAGTTGACCCGAAACTCCAGCACACCCGGCAGGGCATTGACATGTTGCTCACTGAGCCAGACACAGGCGGCACAAACAATATTCTCCAGAATCAGTGAAGCTTCCTGCACATGCTCTCCAGCCGATTCCACAAAACTATCCTGCAGTTCGGGCCGGTCATAGAGTTGCAGATCCAGCAATGCATCGGGAACCAGGGACTGGGGGGTACGCGACATCTCGGTGCGATAGCGGTAAAAATCCGTCATTCCTCCTGCCACTATGGCTTGCGCCACCGCCTGGCAGCCGGGACAACACATGGGTCGTGTAACACCTTCTATATCCACCTCATAGTGACTTCCCCGGGGTACCGGCAAACCACAGTGGAAACAATTGCCGGAATCGATATTCAGGGGGTCTATGGATGATTCGGTGGTGACGGACATGGGGGGCATTCTAGCAGGCTAGACATTGCAGGCATTCAGTAAAAGCGGCGGAGAAAGCGCAAGCTACCGGCAACACAGCGGCACTCACCACAGGAATACCATCGCAATTCACAGCATGCCGCTGTAGCGGCTGGCGGCAGACAGCCATCATTTCTCTGGCAATACACTGGTGGTCGCCTGAATTTCGTGGAGATCTTCACCTCGTTCTATACGCAGCGTCAGACGCCAGATCCCCGGAACAGGAAGGGAGATACCCGCCCGGTACAGACCCGAATCTTTTTCCTCGAGAACAAAGGTCTGATCCAGGCTTTTATCCGATGGGCGCAGGAATTCGCCGTACACCTTCGCGCCGATGACGGGGCTGCCATCCCGTGCGCTGACCGTTACCTGAAATGCGGCTTTCTGACCCGCCACCGGCACGGAAAGCCATCCCTTTTTCACCTGCCAGCCACGGCGCTCCTGGCGATCCACCTGTTCCAGATAATCATTGTAGAGGGCTTCCTTCTTCTGGTAATCACGGGAAACGGTTCCGGGAAACGCCATGGAAACCTCACCCTCTGAACTGGATTGAGGAAGGAACCAGTCACGCAGGGTGGCCGGCAGACCCTGCTTGGAAAGCACCACCATGATGCCATTCAGTAAAATCACGAAGGTGAAGAACAGCACAATCACGGCAGGACCCCAGTGGAACCACTTGCCGCTGCGCTCCAGACCCTCTTGGCGGCGACGTTCCTGGCTGTAAGTGATAATACCCAATACATAGGCCGCAACCAGATAAAGGGCGATATGCATGGCCAGCACATCGCCACCAGGCCAATGCAGCAATGCAAAGGGTAGCGTGACCGCAATACTCAGAAAGGCGACGATAACCGCGCCCTGACTGCCGCTTACCGGGGTAAAACGATACAACACAAAAAACACCAGCACTTCCAGTGCCACACCTATGGGTAATGCCAGCAAGGATTCCATCAATTCACCCTATGGCGCCGTTTCCGGCAAATAGAAAGTGGCAGGCTGGTGAATCGTTTCCATGCCTTCCGTATCGTGAAGTGGATAGATAATGAATTCAAAACCACGTGATGCCTTGTGCGTGGTATCCGCCTGCATGCGCACCCGCGCCATCACTCTCAGGCTACGCTCTGCAGGCACCTCGATTTTTTCCAGCCTTCCGAGATCCAGCTCGGCATCGCTCAAGCCATGCAGACCTATGGAAAACAGCATGTCTTCACTGGTTTTGTTATTCAGCTTTATTTCATAGCTGTTTTGAATCCTGCCATCGGATAGCTGAACAAATAGAGGGTTACGAACCTGGCTCACGGCCGTCTCCAGCAGGGTCGGATGAGCGATACTCCAGACCAGGGCCACCGTCGCCACCAGCAAGGTAACACCATAGCCGATGTTTTTCGGAGTCATCCTGCGGCATTTTTCACCATGCTGCTGTTTTTCCGATGTGTATTTGATCAGCCCCTGAGGCCAGCCCAGATTCCCCATGATGGTATTACAGGCATCGATACAAAGGGCACAGGATATACACTGATATTGCAGACCATTACGAATATCGATGCCTGTGGGGCATACCTGCACGCAATAGCCGCAATCGATACAGTCGCCCGCCCCATTGGCTTGCCGCTCTTCCCGGTCTTTCAGCCCCGCACGGATTTTACTACGGCCCTGCGACCCTTCTCCACGCTGCGCATCATAGGCAACCACCAGCGTATCGCGGTCAAACATGATGCTTTGAAAGCGGGCATAGGGACACATATAGGTACACACCTGTTCGCGGGCAAGCCCGGCCATCACATAGGTGGTAGCCGTCAGGAACAGAGTGGTGGCATACGCAGGAAAAGGGGCTTTACCGGTAAAGAATGCCACCAGCAAGGCAGGGGCTTCATCCCAATACAGGGTAAAGGTGAGGCCGGTCCAGAATGCCGCCAGCAACCATAAGGCATGGGTTGCACCCTTTTTGATAATCTTTTCCACATTCCAGGAGGATTTATCCAGCCGGATTCGCGCTGGACGCTCACCCTGCACAAAGTGCTCAATCAGCACGTACAGATCGGTCCACAGGGTTTGGAAACAAAAATAACCGCAAAAGACCCGGCCGGCCCGACCGGTAACGAAAAACAGAAGCAGTGATGCAATGAACAGGAACCCCGCCAACCACATCATATCCTGGGCATGAACCACCAGATCAAACAGATAAAAGCGACGGCTGGTGATATCGAATACCACCGCATGATCCGGACCCAGTGTACGTTCCCAGGGTATCCAGGGAAGCAGAAAGTACACACCATAAGCCAGGCCGAGTATCGCCCATTTGAGCGAGCGAAACTTACCCTTCACCGAACGCGGGTAAATAGGTATCCGTGTTTCATACAGGGGCTGTGTACCCGAATCCGCCATTACCTTCCTGCCTTACACAAGCGCGCCCGGTACCTGAGGTTGCCGGGCGCGCAGTGAAATCAACTTGTGCGAAGAATGCGGTTCAGCGCTTGAGCACTTCGCGATTATTGACCGCCACCCAGCTCATGCACATATACGGTGAGCAGTTTAATCTGGGTATTACTGAGGCGATCCTTCCAGCCGGGCATGCGACGCACCACGCCATTGCGTATCACATCCTTCACTTCCGCCAGACGGGCGGCGCTGTCTTGTGCAGAGGGTACATTGGCCACGGTCCAGATACTGTCAGTGAGATTTGCAGCCCCCTGGGATTTGAGCCCCGTTCCTTCCACGGTATGGCAGTAGTAACAACCGCCGGCTTCACCTTCAAACAGTTGCTTGCCCTGCTCTGCCAGCGCGGGATTCACCTGATGATCAGACAGGCTTAACACATAGCTGGCCACGGCTTCGAGCTGTTCATCGCTGAAGGTATTCTTGAACGCAGGCATAAAGCCTTCCCGGCCATGGGTCAAAGTGGCTTCAATTTCTTCCACCGTGCCTCCCCACAACCAGTCATCATCGGCCAGGTTGGGGAATAAGCCCACAACGCCGGCACCACCACTGCCATGACAGGCGGCACAGTTATCTCCAAACAGACCCTTGGTCACCGACGCGGTAAATGCCATCATGTCCGGATCACCCAGTATTTCCTCATAGCTGGCGGCGGCAACCTTCTGCATGTACTCGCGGGATTTGACCGCTTCGTCACCCTGCTGCATGTCATTGAGCAACAAGGCGCGGGTGTTCCAATGGGATTCCACCGTTTCTCCCGCAGCATTGGTGTAGCTGATGGTATTCATCACACCCTTGGTATAGGTGGACGCCACCGGCCACGCGGGATACAACACCCAGTAAATCAGTGCAAAAACCACAGTGGCGTAAAAGGTCCATACCCACCAGGTAGGCAGCGGATTGTTGAACTCCTGCAGATCACCATCCCAGGCATGGCCGGTGGTTTGAACTGTGCCCTGTTTGTTTGCCTCACTCATTTTTTCGTACCCTGTTCAGAATCGGCTTCCCGATTCTCATCATCATCGTCCTGTAGCGGAATGTATTTGTAGGATTCCAGCCGTGCCTTGCGCTTACCGGTGTACACATACACCAGAATCGCGCAAAAAGTTACGAAAAACAGCACCAGTGCAACCATCTTGCTGTTTTCGAAACGGGTAAACCACATAAACCACTCAGGCATAACATCCATTCCCTCTACACACAACGAAGCCGGTGGCCCGATGCCGTGTCAGCGAAATTCCACGAAGTAGCCTTCATCATATTTACTGAAGTCCACCATGGTGCCCAACACCTGCAAATAGGCAACCAGAGCATCCATTTCAGTGAGACGATCCTGCTGACCGTCGTAGTTCCCGATCTGCGCCTGCAGCAGCAGGTTTTCTTCGGCGTAAAGAATATCCAGCTTCTTGGCAACATCCGCGCCAAACTTGGCGACATTGGCGTCATACTCTTCCTGGGTTTCCGAATAGGGAACACCGGTGACTTTCAGCGCACGCATGCGATCCTGAATATCCGCATAGGGCAGATCGGTTTCCTGTAACCAGGGATAGTTGGGCATGATGGATTCCGGCACCACCGAAGTGGGTTTGATCAAATGCGCCACATGCCATTCATTGGAGTACTTGTTCCCCACCCGCGCCAGGTCCGGACCGGTACGCTTGGAACCCCATTGAAACGGATGGTCGTACTGGGATTCGGCCGCCAGGGAATAATGTCCGTAGCGCAGCATTTCATCGCGGAAGGGGCGGATCATCTGGGAATGACAAAGATAACATCCTTCCCGCTGGTAAATATCGCGGCCGCGCAGCTCGAGCGGTGTATAGGGGCGTACGCCCTCCACCTGCTCAATGGTTTCCTCGATGAAGAACAGAGGCACAATTTCCACCAAGCCGCCGATACTCACCACCACCATGGTGAGGGCAATGAGCAAACCCGCATTGGTTTCTATACTTTCATGTTTAATCACGTTGCTTTTCTCCGCTTACCTTCAAGCGCGCGCCATCTTGGCGGCAATCTTGGCTTCAACCGCTGCCTGCTCTGCCTTGGCCTGGCGTATGGTCATCAGAATGTTGTAGGCCATCACCACAACGCCTGCGACAAAGAAACCACCACCGATGGCACGACCCACATAGGGAGCATGCATAAAGGTCACGGTTTCAATGAAGGTGTAGGCCAGGTTGCCGAAGTCATCAAAGGCGCGCAGCAACAGACCCTGACCGATTCCTGACACCCACATGGCAATGATGTAAAGCAAAATGCCGATGGTGGCGAGGAAGAAGTGCACATAGACCAGCTTGATGCTATACAGCTTGGTGTCATACAGGCGCGGGATCATATGATAAAACGATCCAAAGGAAATCAGGGCAACCCAGCCAAGGGCACCGGAGTGAACATGACCAATGGTCCAGTCGGTGTAATGAGAAAGCGCGTTCACACTCTTCAGGGACATCATGGGCCCTTCAAAGGTGGACATTCCGTAGAACGACAGTGCGGCAATCATGAACAGCATGATGGGATCGGTGCGTA
>CBDUNQ010000029.1:0-11063 GCA_965368625.1 uncultured Gammaproteobacteria bacterium | reverse complement strand
AAAAGGTGGGAAAGCCGGTGGAAGTGGTGATCGCCAGCGACTACCAGGATCATATCGGGCACGTGGGTGGAAACCGGGTGGATATCGCCTACATGGGGCCGGTTTCCTATGTGCAAATGGTCAACCGCTATGGTGAACGACCACTGCTGGCGCGTTTGGAGGTGGCCGGGCTCCCCACCTATCACGGCGTGATATTTTCACGCGCGGATTCCCCTGTGCATACCCTGAAAGATCTTGCCGGGCGGCGCTTTGCCTTTGGCAGCAAAAGCTCCACCATGTCCTACACGCTACCGCTTTTTGAAATGATGCAGCAGGGTATGCATCTCCAGGATCTCTCCACTTATAGCTTCCTGGGCAGTCATAAAAATGTGGCTCTGGCCGTGCTGAGTGGACACTATGATGCCGGGTCAGTGAAGGCGGAAACCTTTGAACACTATCGTTCCCGTGGCTTGCGGGAAATCGCCAGCACACAGGAAATTTCCGAGCATCTGTTTGTTGCCAGAAATGGATTGCCGCCGCCACTGCTGGAGAAGCTGCGGACATCCCTGCTGGATCTGGGCGATGACGAGCAAAGTCACGCCATCCTGCAGTCCATCAGGCCGGGTATCACCGGTCTGGTTGCGGTGAAAGATGAGCACTACAACAACCTGCGCGCGATTCTTCAGGTGGTGATGCAAGCAGGAAATGCAGAATGAAGTTCGTGGTATCCCGCTGGCATGTGTATGGCTCTCTCGTCATTATTGTGGCCATGGCTGCTTCGGTGGTTACCTTATTCATGCTGGAGCGTGATCAGCGGCGGCTTGAGATCGAAGGTGAAACACGACGCCATGCGCAGACCCTTGGGCAATTCATCAGTCGTGCAGTATCGGCGGAGGAATACGAAATGGCGGAACAGTTCGCTGAGGACTGGATGCGAATGAATGAAGAAATCATTGCGGTGCTGGTCGAGGTTCCCGGTGGGTTTCGTATCGTGGAAATTGCCAGGCCCGGCGTCTATGAAGATACTTTCCGCCATGAAGAAGTCATCAGCTATGGCTATGATGGCGAAATCCAGTTGAGCGTTACGCGTAACATGGGGGATCTGGGTGGCTACCTGAGGAATTACCTGGTTAAAAGTTCTCTTTTGATTCTATTGCTGGGCTTTTTGGCGTACCAGGGTATGTGGTTATTGCTGCGCACCCAGGAAAAGAAATTATTACAGGAAATGGCGGACACCGATGGCCTCACGGGAATTGCAAATCGTCGTTGTTTTGACCGGGTATTAATTGAGGAATGGCGACGTACCTTGCGCAGTGAGCGATCCATTGCCTTGCTTATGATCGACGTGGATCACTTCAAGAATTACAACGACCGCTATGGCCATCTCATGGGGGATCGGGTGTTGAAAAGCGTGGCCGCCACCCTGTCCCGGATAAAACACCGGGCCGGGGATATGGTGGCACGCTATGGCGGTGAAGAATTTGTGTTGATATTGCCGGAGACAGACCTGGCCGGTGCCGAGGAAGTGGCTGCACTCTGCCGGCAGGGGGTACTGCAACTGCAGATAGAGCATGATGGTAACGGTGGGTTCGGGCAGGTGACCATCAGTGTCGGCGCCGTGGTGATCAAGCCGCAACCCGGCATGGATGCCGAGATGCTGATCAATGCCGCGGATAAAGCCCTGTATGCAGCCAAGATGGCGGGTCGCAACCGGGTGGTTCTTCAGGAAATCGAATAGTTTACCTTTAGTTTACCTTACTGCGTTTTATTGCAGGTGTTTTCCAGGGCTCTACCCCGTTGGCGGGATACGGTATACTCGGTCTTTTTCGGCGAGGCAAAAATGAAAACATTCACCCTGCTTCTGTTTCTTGCGGTCCTGCTGTCCGGCTGCGGTCAAAAGGGCGATCTCTATCTGCCTGCCGAAAAGACAACCCCATTGCTGGATGTACGCTGATGGATTTTTTCGCTCTGCGTGAAGGCCGCCTGATGGCGGAAGAGGTGGATCTTGGGCGTCTTGCCGAACAATACGGTACGCCCGCCTACGTTTATTCCCGTGCCACCCTGGAGCGTCATTGGAAGTCCTTTGATTCCGCTTTTGGCGAGCGTCCCCACCTGGTCTGTTATGCCGTCAAAGCCAACTCCAATCTGGCGATCCTCAATTTGCTGGCACGCCTGGGTTCCGGGTTCGATATTGTTTCCGTGGGTGAGTTGGAGCGTGTACTGCGCGCCGGTGGCGACCCCGGCAAGGTGGTGTTTTCCGGTGTCGGCAAACAGGCCGTGGAAATGCGTCGTGCCCTGGAAGTGGGTATCCGTTGTTTCAATGTAGAGTCCCCCGCAGAGCTGGAGTTGCTGCAGCAGGTGGCCGCCGGGCTGGGGGTGAAGGCGCCGGTATCCCTGCGCGTGAACCCCGATGTCGATGCCCAGACCCATCCGTATATTTCCACCGGTCTAAAGGAAAACAAATTCGGCATCGATGTGGATGCCGCATTGGCGGTCTACCGCCGTGCCCGTGAATTGCCCAATCTTCAGGTCACCGGCATCGATTGTCATATCGGTTCGCAATTGACCGAAAGTCGTCCCTTTGTGGATGCCCTGGAGCGGGTCCTGAAGCTGGTGGATTTGCTGGCACAGGAGGGAATTGCCCTGCAGCATCTGGATCTGGGGGGTGGCCTTGGCGTGCGCTATCGGGACGAGCAACCGCCACAACCCGAGGAATACCTGCGTCCACTGCTGGAACGGCTCGCGGATTCACCCTACGAGATTCTCATAGAGCCGGGGCGCGCCATCATTGCCAATGCCGGCCTGTTAGTTACCCGGGTTCAGTACCTGAAGTGTACCGGGCACAAGAATTTCGCCATTATCGATGCCGCCATGAATGATTTGCTGCGTCCGGCCCTGTATAGCGCCTGGCAGGAAATCGTGCCGGTGGTACCGCGCAGGGAGGGGGAAGCGCGTGCATACGATCTGGTGGGGCCGGTGTGTGAAACCGGCGATTTTCTCGGCAAGGACCGTGAGCTGATACTGGAGCCCGGGGATTTGTTGGCGGTACGTTCCGCTGGCGCCTATGGGTTTTCCATGAGTTCCAACTACAACACGCGCCCACGCGCTGCGGAATTACTGGTGGATGGTGATCAGGTACACCTGATTCGACAGCGTGAAACCCTGGAAGACCTGATGAAAGGAGAGCGCCTGTTGCCCGAATAAGCCGGAGTATGCAGCCTGTGGCGGCCTACCCCGGATTCATTCAGCAGGCATTGCTTTCTGTGGCGGGAGTCGTACCCTGTGGGTATGGAAGTCACTTTTACCAAAATGCATGGTCTGGGCAATGATTTCATTGTGATCGATGCCATTCATCAAGACCTGGAACTCAATCGCGAGCAAATCAAATTCCTGGCCCATCGTCGCTACGGCGTTGGCTGCGATCAATTATTGCTGGTGGAAAAGGCCCGGGAAGCCAAGGCCGATTTTCGTTACCGTATCTTCAACGCCGATGGTGGAGAAGTGGAACAGTGCGGCAACGGCGCCCGTTGTTTTGCCCGCTTCGTGCACGACAAGGGCTTGAGCCGGAAAAATCCACTCTATGTGGAAACCCAGGCGGGCCTGATTGAATTGCGCATTCAGGATGATGGGCAGGTGACGGTGGATATGGGAATGCCCCATTTCGAGCCGGCGGAAATCCCCTTTGATGCGCCGCGCCGCGCCCCTCACTATGCCATTGATGTAAATGGCTCTTCCGTGGATATTGGCGCGGTATCCATGGGCAATCCTCATGCCGTGCTACAGGTACCTCATGTGGATAATGGTCACCTGGAAGACCTGGGGCCCTGGATTGAATGTCATCCGCGTTTCCCGCGCCGGGTGAATGTGGGCTTCATGGAAGTGGTGGATCGCTCCCATATCCGCTTGCGTGTCTATGAGCGTGGCGTGGGTGAAACCCTGGCTTGTGGCACCGGAGCCTGTGCGGCGGTCGCGGTGGGTATCGATCAGGGTCTGCTGGATGAGCAGGTGGAAGTGCGCCTGCCCGGCGGGCATCTTGTGATAAGCTGGCGTGGAGAAGCGCACCCCGTGATGATGACGGGACCAGCCACTACCGTATTTGAAGGTCGAATCACTCTATGAGCAATCAAGCGGAAGCCGAAAAGAAAAGCACCATTGTCCTCGATGCCAGTCAGGTGGCGGGTTATTTGCGCGAACATCCGGATTTTTTTCAGGAACAGGGGGATCTGCTGGCACTATTGCAGATCCCTCACGCCAGTGGCGGTGCGGTTTCCCTGGTGGAGCGGCAAATCAGCGTATTGCGTGATCAGAACCAGGACCTCAAGCGCAAGCTTATGGAGCTGGTGCAGGTGGCGCGGGAAAATGACCGGCTCAATGAACGGGTTCAACAGTTGATTCTTGATCTCATTGCCGCCGATTCCCTGGCACAGATGGTGGATACCCTCAATGATCATCTGCAGGGAGAGTTCAAGGCGGATACGGTGTCTCTTCTGCTCTATGGCATACGCGATGAGCAGGCCCGGGAATGCGGAATACAGCGGCTGCAGAGTGAAGATCCCGCTCTGGTCCATTTTGAATCCTTCCATAAGATGTCGCAGCCGCTGTGCGGACGACTTAATCAGAATCAACTGGAATTCCTGTTTGGTCATCAGGCCGCCGCCGTTTCTTCGGTGGCCCTGGTGCCGGTAGGCCCCAAGGCTGCCCAGGGAATGCTGGCCATTGGCAGCAGTGAGGCGCAGCGTTTTCATCCAGGTATGGGGACACTGTTTCTGACGCATCTGGGCGAACTGCTGGGTGCCTTTCTCAAGCCTTATCTGCAGGAACCGGCTACCCGTTGATCCATGGAGGCGGCCGCATCGCAGCTCTGCACAGACTACTTACTCCATCTGCAGCACGAACGCCGATATTCCCGACATACTCTGCGGGCCTATGAACGGGACTTGAACGCCCTGCAACAATTTTGTGATCGTCAGGCGATTTCCCACTGGTCCGGGCTAACGGGATACCATGTACGCACCCTGGCGGCGGAAGCGCACCGCAAGGGTCTGGGTGGACGCAGCATTCAGCGCCGCCTGTCGGCCATTCGCAGCTTTTTCGAGTTTTTGCTTGAGCAGCAACGGGTCAAGCAGAATCCCGCCGTGGATATTCGGGCGCCCAAATCTCCTCAGCCGTTACCGGATGCCCTGGATGTGGATCGCATGGCGCAACTCCTCGCGGCGCCGGCACGGGATATCCTGGAAAAACGCGATCTGGCCATGTTCGAGTTGCTCTATTCCTCGGGTTTGCGCCTTGCGGAACTGGTATCGCTGAATGTGGATACCATTGACCCCAGGGATGCCAGCATGACGGTAACCGGCAAGGGTGCCAAAACCCGGGTTTTGCCCGTGGGCCGCAAGGCCCTGGCACGTGTGGCCGACTGGCTTGCGGTGCGCGGGGAAATGGCGAAGGATGATGAGCCTGCCCTGTTTGTCAGCCGTCGGGGTACCCGTCTGGGTGCACAATCCGTGGAACGGCGTCTGGATCGCTGGACCCGGCAGCATGGCTTGCCGAAAACCCACCCCCATGCCTTGCGTCACTCCTTTGCCAGTCACTTGTTGGAATCCAGCGGCGATCTGCGTGCCGTACAAGAGTTGCTCGGCCATGCGGATATCAGTACCACCCAGGTGTATACCCATCTGGATTTTCAACACCTGGCCAAGGTATATGATCAGGCTCACCCGCGGGCGAAACGGCGCAAGTGAACAATGGGGTTGCGATTCGGAAAAAGAAACAGGAATCGATATACTGAACCTATGATGACGCTGACCGGAAAAATAGGCGCCTTGCTGTCGCTTCCCCTGCTGGTGAGTTGTTCGGCTTCCGTACCCCGCGATATCGATGACGGCTGCAATCTGTTCGATGAAAAAAGCCGTTGGTATAAGGATGCCAGCGCCAGTTATAAGAAATGGGGAGTACCCATTCATCTGCAGTTGGCCTTTATTCACCAGGAATCGCGCTTTGTGGATGATGCCAAACCGGGACGTGACTATGTACTCTGGGTGATTCCCTGGGGGCGCCTCTCCGATGCGTATGGTTATGCCCAGGCCAAGGATTCCACCTGGGACTGGTATATTCGGGAAACCGGTAACCGGGGTGCTGACCGCGATGATTTTGGTGATGCCGTGGACTTCATCGGCTGGTATGTAAACTATACCCACGCCAAGCTGGGTGTTTCCAAATGGGACGTATACCATCAATACCTTGCCTACCATGAGGGCCATGGCGGGTATAAGCGCAAGACGTATAAGAAGAAGGCCTGGCTGCAGGGTGTGGCACGCAAGGTGGAAGCCCGTGCCAAGCGTTATCGGGCACAACTGGGCCAGTGTCAGGCCCGGCTGGAGGATTCGGGCTGGTCACTCTGGCCGTTTGACTGAGGTACCCTATGGGCGCTCCGGGGCCTGGGGTTGCGGGTAGTGGGCCGCCGGATCCAGTGCACCCATCCGCAGCAGGTTGCGGCGGGCCAGGATTTGTCGCGATTCTTCGACGGCGGCATCCAGATACCCGCCATACATTTCCACGGTATTGATCCCCACCATGCGCTCCGCCAGTTCCCTTCCCTGGTCATCCACGAAAACCAGTGTGGGTGTTACCGAAACGCCATAGCGGCGCTTCAGGTCTTCGGGCGGTTGGCGCGTGCCATTGAAGCTGGCAATGGGTAAATAGCTGTCCACCATGAGTTTGCGCAGAATCAGCTGATCTTCATACAGGCCACTGCGCAGCATGGGTTTGAGGATTTCCTCTTCCAGCAACTCGCAATAACCACAATACTGTGCGGAAAATACCAGGACGATGGGGCGCCCGGTTTGCCGCGATTGGTAGGCATCCTGTTGCAGGTTTTCCCCCAGGGGTACCTGCACCGGTTCCATGGCCAGTACCTGCGGTGTACAAACTCCCAGACCGATAAGGGCCCAGAAGGCCAGATACCACTTGCCAGTGCTGTTCACGACTCGTTATGCTCCCCTATCCATTAGCTTATCCATAGATTTCCGTGTACCGCAGACCATTAATCGGTATACGGCTGCGGAATGATTACCTACACCCATGTCTGAAAATATTCTTCGTATCGCCACTCGTAAAAGCCCCCTTGCCCTGTGGCAGGCAGAACATGTGCGCCAGGGCCTCCTGCACCATCACCCCGGACTGCAGGTGGAACTGGTGACCATGACCACCCAGGGCGACAAGATTCTCGATACCCCTCTGGCCAAGGTGGGCGGCAAGGGCCTGTTCGTCAAGGAGCTGGAACAGGGCATGCTGGAGGGACGCGCCGATATCGCCGTTCATTCCATGAAGGATGTGCCGGTGGAATTACCGGAAGGCCTCGGTCTGGGTGCCATACTGATTCGCGAAGATCCGCGAGATGCCTTTGTGTCCAATCGCTACAAGACCCTGGCCGATTTGCCCGAAGGGGCGCGAGTGGGTTCTTCCAGCCTGCGCCGCCAGTGTCAGTTGCGGGTATTGCGGCCGGACCTGGAGGTCATCGACTTGCGCGGTAATGTGAATACCCGGCTGAAAAAGCTCGATGATGGGGAATACGATGCCATCATGCTGGCTTGTGCCGGGTTGAAGCGCCTGCAGATGGAGGCGCGTATCGCCGATGCCCTGTTGCCGGAAAACTTCGTACCCGCCATTGGGCAGGGCGCCATTGGCATTGAATGCCGTAATAACGATGTGCGGGTGCAGAACCTGATTCAGCCCTTGCATGATCCCGATACCCATATTCGCATTCGTGCCGAACGCGCCCTCAATGAAGGTCTGCAGGGGGGTTGTCAGGTACCCATCGGCGGCTTTGCCGATCTGGGTCACGAAGTACTGGTGTTGCGGGGTATCGTCGGTCGCCCCGATGGTAGTGAACTGGTGCAGGGTGTGATCAGTGGTCGGCCGGAAGATGCCGAAGAACTGGGGCAGATCCTGGCCGAAGACTTGCTTTCACGAGGGGCACGGGAAATCCTCGAAGCTGTCTATGCCGGGTCGGATGGTGCCGGCCACTGATCGCGAAGTGGTTCCCCTGGGCGGCCTGGGGGTGCTGCTGACCCGTCCTGCCGGCCAAGCCGAACCCCTGTGTCATCGCCTGGAACAGGCCGGTGCCCGGGTCATTCGCTTTCCAACCCTGGAAATCGTTGCCCCTCCTGATGCCTGCGACCTTTCCCAACTACCCCTGGACCGCTATGGCGTGGTGATCTTTATCAGCGTAAATGCCGTGCAATGGGGCTTGCGGCGGGGGCCGGCCGCACCGCAGTGGCCACAGCAGACACGCATTGCCGCCATTGGTCGCAGTACGGCCGCGGCCTTGCGTCACCATGGCCTTGAAGTGGCACTGCAACCTGCTCATGGCTTCACCAGTGAAGATTTCCTGGCGCTGGAGTCTCTGCAGGACCTCACCGGAAGGTCGGTACTCATTGTCCGCGGCGTGGGTGGTCGTGAAGTGCTGGCGGAAGCGCTGCGCGCGCGCGGAGCACAGGTGGACTATGCCCAGGTGTATCAGCGCCGCTGTCCACAGGTGGATGTGGAGCCGCTGCTGGATCGTTGGCGTACGGGAGAAATCCAGGCCATAACCGTGACCAGTGGCGAAAGTTTGCGTAATCTATGGGAATTATTGGGCGAAGCCGGGCAAGCCCTGATGTCCGGGGCAACCCTGGTGGTGGCCAGTGAACGAATTGCCGAAACGGCGCGGGACCTGGGGTGCCAAGGGGAAATCCGCGTGGCGGACGATGCCACCGATGACGCCATGTTTACAACACTGCTACACCTGGCGCAGGCATCTCGGTAATGCCTGACGTACAATCAGGTCGGCTTCATTAAGGAAACCAAGCATGACTGAGCAGGAAAATGACAAGAAGGGTCTTCCGGCCACCACGGCGGATAAAGCAACCCCTGCCGAAGACAGTCCGACCGAGCCCTCCCGGAATGACGGGGATACCGTGACCAGGAATCGTACGGAAGGCCAGGGAAAGCTGCCCCTGATACTGGCACTGGTAGCTATCGTGGTGGCCGTGGGCATGGCGGTGACGGCCTATTTCACCTGGCGGGAAGTGGCGCGCCTGGCGGATGGACAACAACAGGGTCAGCAACAATTGGTTTCCCGCAGCGAAGGGGTGGAAGCACGGTTGCAGGATACGGCGCGGCGTATGGATGGCATTCAGGCGGAGGTGGATCGCAGCCTGAATGAAGCCCGCCGCGAACAACGCTCGGAAATGAAAAACCTGCAGGCGCAACAGCAGGCGGTGGAAGATTCCGTGGCCCTGATACGGGCCCAGATGGGGCGCAGCCAGGATGGCTGGCTGTTGGCGGAAGTGGAGTATCTGTTGCGTATCGGCAATCAGCGTTTGCAGTTACAGCGGGATGTACCCACGGCCCTGGCCGCCCTCATGGCCGCCGATGAACGTTTGCAAGGCTTGGCGGATCCGGGCTATCTGCCGGTCCGCAAAGCCCTGGCGCAGGAAATGGAAGCGCTGCGCAGTGCGCCACCGGTGGATATGAGTGGCGTTGCCCTCAAACTGGCGACATTGGGTAACCGGGTGGATGACCTGCCCCTGGCCGGTGCCCGTTATGTACCCGCCGACGAACGCATGGGCGAGCGCCCCGCTGCCGGGGTGGCGGAAGATTGGCGTGAAGTGCCGAAACTGATCTGGGGTTCGGTGAAAGATCTGGTGGCAATCCGCAATGCCAGCAACCCGGCCACGCCCATGCTGCCGCCGGAGCAACAGTATTTTTTGCAGCAGAATCTGCGCCTGGTGCTGGAGTCGGCCCGTCTGGCACTGTTGCAGTCGGACCCGGACAATTACAGGGTCAGTCTGGAAACGGCCCGGCGCTGGGTACTGGCGCACTTCGATCAGGATGATGCCGCCACCATGAGCATGCGGGATGAACTGGATGCCTTGCTGCAAAAGGATATCCGTCCCCAGTTGCCGGATATTTCCGCTTCCCTGCGGTTACTGCGGCAACATCTCCGCTTGAAACAAAACCTGACGGAATCGAAGGCAGAAACGCTTCCCGCCACTGGCAAGCCCAAACCGGTCACCGGTTCGAAAAAGCCACTGGCTGAAAAATCCCGGCCCGACACCGGCGCGGTTCGCCAGAGCAAGCCGGTGGTGGAAACGGCATCGGATACTCCGCCGCAACCCCCTTCTGTCCCTGGGGAAGCGACTGTCACCGGGACCATCAATCGAAAGGCCGCTGATAAGATGGTGAATGAGCCATCCGAAGCACCGCAACCCGCAGCCACCGTTCCGGAAGGCGAACAGTGATGAAGATTCTCATCTATGGAGTGATTGCCCTGTTTGCCGCCGTGGCCCTGGCCTTGTTTGCCCTGCCGGATCCCGGATACGTATTGATCGGCTATGGTGACTGGAGTGTGGAAACCACGCTGCTGGTGCTGGTAGTGGTCCTGATTGCTCTCTATGTGGCGGTGCGCATGCTGGTGGGCATGCGGCGCATGCCGGGCAATGTGTTGGCCTGGGAGCGGCAACGCAAGGCGCGGCGCGCCCGTAATTCACTCAACCGTGGTTTGATCGAGTTGGCGGAAGGTAAATGGGTGCAGGCGGAAAAGCGCCTGGTGCGTCATGCGGCCACCAGTGACAATGCCCTGATCACCTACCTGGCCGCGGCGCGGGCCGCACAGCAACAGGGGGCTCACGATCGCCGCGATCACTACCTCAGTCTGGCCCATGGCAGTATGCCGGAAGCCGATGTGGCTGTGGGGCTGAGTCAGGCGGAGCTGCAGATCGCCCATGGACAGATGGAACAGGCGCTGGCTACCCTGCGCCATCTGCGGGAAATCGCTCCGCGCCATGCCTATGTGCTGAAGATGCTGATGAAGCTCTACCTGCGATTGCAGGATTGGCAGAGTCTGCGAACACTGCTGCCGGAACTGCGGCGCCGCAATGTGATCGCCGACGATGAACTGGATCGTTTGAGCACCCGTATCCATCAATCCCTGCTGGAGCGGGCGGCCCAGCAAGCCGATCTGCAGGGTCTGCAGGAAGCCTGGGGCTGGCTACCCAAACACCTCGCCCAGGAAGAGTCGCTGGTGGCCACCAATGTCACCCATC
>CBDUNQ010000028.1:0-11081 GCA_965368625.1 uncultured Gammaproteobacteria bacterium | reverse complement strand
CACCTGGCGCAGGGTATCATCCAGGCCCAGCCGGGCAAGCTCGGCCATGCAATCCCGAATCCCCCCTACGCCGGGAAAAATGACCCGATCAGCCCGCAGGATGGTGTCTATTTCCGAGGTAACCCATACCCGGTCGTCCCCCGCCACAAGTTCTACTGCCTTGGCAATAGAATGCAGATTGCCCATGCCGTAATCGATGATTGCTATTGAAGCCATGGATTGTTTGATATCGCTGAAAAGTTTGTGGAATGTATAGGTGCCGGCAAACCCGGAAACTACAGACTCCCTTTAGTGGAGGGCATGATACCAACCATGCGCGCATCCACTTCCATCGCCATGCGCAGGGCCCGGCCAAAGGCCTTGAACAGGGTTTCAGCCACATGATGGGCATTGCGGCCGCGAATACAATCCAAATGGATTGTTGCCTTGGCGTGATTCGCAAACCCCTGAAAAAACTCATGAAAAAGATCCACATCAAAATCGCCAATGCGGGCGCGCGGATAATCAACATGATACTCCAGGCCCGGTCGACCGGAAAAGTCGATTACCACCCGGGACAAGGCCTCATCCAATGGGACATAGGCATGACCATAGCGGCGCAAGCCGGTTTTATCCCCCAGGGCCTGGGCAAAGGCCTGACCCAGAGTGATGCCGATATCTTCCACCGTATGGTGGGCATCGATATGCAGGTCTCCCCGGGCTTCAATCTGCAGATCCACCATGCCATGGCGCGCCACCTGATCCAGCATATGCTCAAGAAATGGAATCCCGGTATTCTGGGTAGCCGTGCCACTGCCATCCAGGTTCACGGTGACCTCTATCTGGGTTTCCAGGGTATCGCGGCGGACGGTCGCCTTGCGCTCTGTCATAATCCTGCCATCACCACATCTGATAATTGATGTATCTTTAAATAGAGAATAGGGTATGGTTGCAAACCATGGGCTAGACATCAATCCTAGCCGAATTCACCCCGGGAGAGAACCGTTTTTATTGAAAACACCCGCCTTTTCTGAGGCTTGGTGAAGTTCTCAGAGGAATAAGCCATGCCAGGGACCGATTCGAAAAACCTATCGCAAGCCGTTGATAGCACACTGCGAATCTGTTCCAATAGGGCTCCTGTAAGACGAATTTCCAACGCGGGAATATCATGAGCAACGCCAACTCACCGACCTCTGTAGATCTCCCGTCCATGAAGGCCGCGTGCTCCAATTGCAGCCTTCACGACCTGTGTCTGCCACTGGGCATTGAGTTGGGTGATGTGGATCGGCTCGATGAAATCATCAACCGTCGCCGACCGCTCTCTCGCGGCGAATACCTGTTCCAGGCCGGCGCCAGCTTTCACTCCATTTATGCCATCCGCTCCGGTTCGGTGAAAACCTTTACCGCCACCGAGGATGGGCAGGAACAGGTAACCGGTTTTCATCTGCCCGGTGAACTGGTGGGTCTGGATGCCATCAGCAGCGATTTTCACAATTGTTCCGCGCGAGCGCTGGAAACCACCAGTGTATGCGAAATACCCTACACCCGCCTGGAAGAACTCAGCACTGCGGTACCCAGCCTGCAGCGTCAACTGTTGCGCCTGATGAGCAAGGAAATCCTGCAGGATGAGCATATGATGATGCTGTTGGGGCGCAAGGCGGCCGATGAGCGCCTGGCCGCTCTGTTGTTGAGCATTTCCAACCGCTTCCACCAGCGCGGCTTTTCCGCACGGGAATTCAATCTCAGCATGTCGCGCAACGATATCGGCAACTACCTTGGCCTCGCCGTGGAAACTGTCAGCCGCCTCTTTACCCGTTTCCAGGAAGAAGGCATCGTCAATGCGCAGCGCAAACATATTTGCATACTCGATATGGCTCGCCTTAACAGTCTGGCGGGTTCCAACCGGGTCAGCACGCCCGGCTAATCGCATCTTTCTTTTTGTTTTTTCTACCAACCCCGCCACACGGACCGCTACCGTCAGTGTCCTGCAGCCATTCCGCTCTCCCAGCAGATCCATAAGCATTGGTTAATTGACGCACGTCATTGTCGTCATTTCGCACAACCCACAAAGTAGCCCCTGTTCTACACTTCTAATCACCTGATGTCTGTCATCGGAGGGAGTTGCATGGGTAACTGTCTGCTCCGATGGCCTGGAGAATTGACGATGCACCACCCAAATACCCAAACCCTGCTTGCCGCTACCCTCCTGATCGCCAGCGCCGGCGCGAATGCCGTGCAGCAAGGTGACTGGATCGTGCGAGTGGGCGCCGCCCACGTAAATCCCGATGCCAGCAGTGACCCACTCACCACGGTAGCGGCCAATGCCACCCTGGACGTGGATAGCAATACCCAGTTGGGCCTGTCTGTCAGCTATATGTATACCGACAATCTCGCCATCGGGTTGTTGGGAGCCACGCCCTTCAAGCATGACATCAAGGGAGATGGTGATATCGCAGGCCTGGGGAAGATCGGCGAAACCAAGCACCTGCCCCCCACCCTGACACTACAGTATTACTTCACCCCTTCTTCGAATATCCGTCCCTTTGTCGGCGCCGGCATCAACTACACCACTTTCTTCAGTGAAAAAACCACTGGTCTGGGCGCAACCGACCTGAAACTGGATGACTCCTGGGGATTGGCCGCCGAAGCCGGGGTGGACATCGACCTCAATAACGACTGGATCGCCAGCGGGCAGGTCTGGTACGTGGACATCGATTCCGACGCCACCCTTTCCGGCGCAATCAATGATAAGGCTGAAGTACAGATTGATCCCTGGGTATTCATGATCAGTGTGGGTAAAACCTTTTAACCACAGGCTTTATCGCACAATCCTTGCGGCACTCCCACGGAGTGCCGCTTCATAACGTTAACGGTTAACACACCCGAGGCCTGGTATGAGTACGCAGACTACCTACAACTATAAGGTCGTGCGCCAATTTGCGATTATGACCGTCGTATGGGGCATCGTCGGCATGCTGGTAGGCGTCCTAATCGCCGCCCAGCTGGTCTGGCCAGCACTGAACTTTGATCTTCCATGGCTTACCTACAGCCGCCTCAGGCCATTGCATACCAATGCAGTGATCTTCGCATTTGGTGGTTCAGCGCTGTTTGCCACTTCGTACTATGTTGTACAACGCACCTGTCAGGCACGATTATTCAGTGATGGACTAGCGGCATTCACCTTCTGGGGATGGACTGCCGTCATTATCTCTGCGGCCATTACCCTGCCTCTGGGCATCACCACCAGTAAGGAATATGCCGAACTGGAATGGCCAATTGATGTACTGATCACCCTCGTGTGGGTTGCCTATGCCGTGGTTTTCTTCGGCACCATCATGAAACGCAAGGTCAAACACATCTATGTGGCCAACTGGTTTTATGGCGCATTCATCCTTACTGTTGCCGTACTGCATCTGGTCAACAGCGCGGCACTGCCCGTCAGCCTGAGCAAGTCCTACTCCGTTTACCCCGGCGCCATCGACGCCATGGTGCAGTGGTGGTATGGCCACAACGCCGTAGGTTTCTTTCTGACGGCGGGTTTTCTGGGCATGATGTATTATTTCGTTCCCAAACAGGTGAATCGGCCCGTTTACTCCTATCGCCTTTCGGTAGTGCATTTCTGGGCACTCATCTCCACCTACATGTGGGCCGGGCCACACCATCTTCACTACACCGCCCTGCCCGACTGGACCCAGTCCCTGGGCATGATCTTTTCATTGATATTGCTGGCACCTTCCTGGGGCGGCATGATCAATGGCATCATGACCATGTCAGGTGCATGGCACAAATTGCGGACAGACCCGATTCTTAAATTCCTCATCGTTTCCCTGTCCTTCTATGGCATGTCCACCTTTGAAGGCCCCATGATGGCCATCAAGACCGTGAATGCCCTTTCACACTACACGGACTGGACCATCGGACATGTACATTCCGGAGCACTTGGCTGGGTGGCCATGGTATCCATAGGTTCACTTTACTTTTTGATACCCAAGCTATTCGGTCGCGAACAGATGCATAGCGTGAAACTGATCGAATTGCATTTCTGGATGTCCACCATCGGTGTGGTTCTGTATATCGTCGCCATGTGGATTGCCGGCATCATGCAGGGACTGATGTGGCGTGCAGTGAATGCGGATGGCACCCTCACCTACAGTTTCGTTGAATCCCTGGAGGCCATGTATCCCTTCTACTTCGTCCGCTTCCTCGGCGGCGCGCTGTTCTTGAGTGGCATGCTGGTCATGGCATACAACGTAATCCAGACCGTTTCGGGACAACGTGCACAGGATGCACAGATCCCGCAGACGGCATAAGGGGAGGCCATCACAATGAGTCATGAAGTAGTTGAAAAAAATATCGGTTTGATGGCCTTGCTCGTAGTATTGGTTATCAGCGTAGGTGGACTGGTGGAAATCGTACCCCTGTTTTTCCTGAAAAGTACTACGGAGCCGGTACAGGGGCTGAAACCCTATACCGCGCTGCAACTGGAAGGCAGGGATATCTATATCCGTGAAGGCTGCTATGTCTGTCACTCACAGATGATTCGCCCCTTCCGCGCGGAAACCGAACGCTATGGGCATTACTCGGTAGCCGGTGAATTCGTCTATGACCACCCATTCCAGTGGGGCTCGAAACGCACCGGCCCCGACCTGGCACGCGTGGGCGGCCGTTATTCCGATGAATGGCATCGTGTCCACCTGATCAACCCGCGCGATGTAGTGCCGGAATCCAACATGCCGGGTTTTCCCTGGCTCGCGGATAATCTTATCGATGAAAACATGACGGCGAAGAAGATGTCCGCCATGAAAACCCTGGGCGTTCCTTACAGCGATGAGGAAATTGCCAGTGCAGCGGCCACCGTGAAAGGTAAAACGGAAATGGATGCACTGGTGGATTATCTGCAAGGCCTGGGCACAGTCTTGAAATAGCGAGGACAGATACATGGATCTTATTTTTTTGCGATCGCTGTTTACCGTACTGGTTTTCGTCACATTCATCGGCATCTGGATCTGGGCCTGGAGTAGCAAGCGCAAGTCTTCCTTTGATGAAGCCGCACGTCTGCCATTCGTAGAACCCGAAGCCCCGGTGCAGGAGAAGGAGAGCATTCATGAGCAATGAGTTGGAATTCACCAGCGAATTCTGGAATTGGTGGGTAATCCTGCTCACCCTGGGAAATATTGCCGCCTGCTGGTGGCTGATCCGCTGGACCAGCAAAAAACGCACGGGTGAAGCGGCCAGTGGTGATGTTACCGGACATACCTGGGATGAAGGCTTGCAGGAATTCAACAACCCCCTGCCTCGCTGGTGGCTTTGGCTGTTCTATATCACCATGATCTTTAGTATCGGTTATCTGATCCTCTATCCGGGACTGGGAAAATTCCCGGGGGTACTGAACTGGTCAGATGATGCTCAGTATACTGCCGAAATAGAAAAGGCCGAGGCTGACTATGGTCCCATCTTTGCCGCCTTGGCCAGTCGTGGCATTGAAGATCTCGCCACTGATCCGGGCGCCGTCAAGATCGGGCAACGGCTGTTCGCCAACTACTGCGCCACCTGCCATGGCTCAGATGCGCGTGGTGGCCATGGGTTCCCCAACCTGGCGGATAATGACTGGCTTTATGGCAATCAACCCGAAACCATCAAGGCTTCGATCCTCGACGGTCGCAAGGGTGTTATGCCCGGCTGGGAAGCCGCCCTGGGCAAACAGGGGGTTGAAGAGGTGACCGCCTATGTTCTCAGCCTTAGTGGGCGTGAAGCGGATTCCACCCTGGCCAGTGCCGGCAAGGCCCGCTTTGAAACCATGTGTGCCGCCTGTCACCAGGCGGATGGCAGCGGCCAGCAAGCCATGGGCGCGCCGGCACTCAATGACGATATCTGGCTTTACGGTGGCTCGCCCGGTGCCATCAAACAAAGTATATCCCTGGGCCGTAACGGGGTTATGCCTGCACACCGTGACTTCCTGGGTGAAGACAAGGCACATGTGCTGGCCGCCTACATCTACAGTTTGAGCAAGTAAGCCTTCGCGCTGTGCCACCATGGCAGGTGGTGCAGCGCGAATCACTTTACAAGCTCACAAGCCACCCTGCACACTGGGCCTGCACCGGCAAGCTGACCGCGTACCGGCATCGGCCCATGGGCCGCAACCCTGGCAACCCAAGTATCGATGATGGACAATCAGGCCACAAACACAAAGACCCACTCTAGCGCCAGCGCCGCACCAGCGGAATCTGTGGAAGAGATACTGTATGCCAAGCGCAAAAAGATTTATCCGCGCGAGGTTCATGGCTTGTTTGCCAGATTGCGCACCCTGGGGGTTGTCACCCTTCTGGGGCTCTACTACGGCATACCCTGGATGCTATGGGATGGCCGCCAGGCAGTTCTTTTTGATTTACCGGCGCGAAAATTTCACATTCTCGGTCTTACTTTCTGGCCACAGGATTTTTTCTATCTGGCATTATTGCTGGTAATTGCTGCATTATCCCTGTTTTTCTTCACCGCTTTGGCCGGCCGCCTCTGGTGCGGCTATGCCTGCCCACAAACCGTATGGACAGAAGCCTTTCTCTGGATGGAGCGACGCATTGAAGGTGATCGCGGCCGGCAGATGAAACTGGACAAGAGCCCATGGAATGGACGCAAAATCGCCATCAAGGCAAGCAAGCACAGTATCTGGATTCTCTTTTCCCTGTTTACCGGCTTCACATTCGTCGGCTACTTCACGCCCATAGCAAGCCTCTGGCAATCCTTCATCCAGTTCCATATGGGCCCATGGGAAACCTTCTGGGTATTTTTCTATGGGTTTGCAACTTATGGCAATGCCGGCTGGATGCGGGAACAGGTATGCATCTATATGTGTCCCTACGCCCGCTTTCAGAGCGCAATGTTCGACAAGGATACACTGATCATATCCTACGACCCGGAACGTGGAGAGCCACGTGGCTCACGCAAACGTAATGTGGATCATCGTGAAAAAGGCCTGGGCGACTGCGTAGACTGCACACTCTGCAAACAGGTGTGTCCCACGGGTATCGATATACGCGATGGCCTGCAATATCAATGCATTGGTTGCTCCGCCTGCATTGATGTATGTGATGAAGTCATGGATAAGATGAATTATCCACGCGGCCTGATTCGCTATACCACGGAAAATGCACTGGAACATCATAAGACGCATATTATCAGGCCACGCATGCTGATATATGCCGGCATGCTGCTACTGCTTACCATCGTTCTTGTCTATTCCATCAGTCAGCGAATCCCCTTGGGGCTGGATATCATTCGAGACCGGAACAGCCTGTACCGGGAAACGCCCAATGGGCTGGTGGAAAATGTATACACCCTGAAATTGATCAACATGGATGATAGAGATCATCAATACACCCTGACCGCCTCTGGCCTGGAGGGGCTGCAACTGGTTCTCAATCAGGAAACAATCCGGGTAGCGGCAGGTGACGTGTTTTCTCTTCCACTCAGCCTGCGCATTGACCCGGTCAATCTCACCAAAACCAGCAACCAGATATTTTTCACACTCACAGCCGTTGACGCGCCCACCATAAGCACCACCCAGAATGGACGCTTTCTCGGACCGGCCATGGGGGCCCGCTGATGTCAGAACAAGCCACAAAGCCCTCACCCTTGAAACCCTGGTATCGCCAGTTCTGGCCCTGGTTCATCATCGCCCTGCCGGCAAGTGCGGTAATCGCGGGTCTGTTCACCCTGTCACTGGCACTGCGGTACCAGGACGCAGTAGTGGTGGATGACTATTACAAGGAAGGCCTGGGAATCAATCAACAAATGGATAAGCTGCAACAAGCAGCCGCACTGGATCTGCAGATACTGGCACGCTATACCGCCCGCAATGGCCAACTCCAACTGCAGCCCATGACCGGACCGGCACCCGATGAATTGCTGTTGACCCTCACCCACCCAACACTTGCGGCTTTCGATCTGCAACGCAAGCTACCCAGGGAGGCAGACGGCAGCTATCGTATCGAACTGCAGAATACCGGCAGCGGCCGCTGGCATATCATCCTGGAACCGAACAACGGGGAATGGCGTCTCAGCGACCGGATAACATTATCACAGGACACTCAGGTGCTGCTGGGCGCTGACAGGTAAGTCAATATCACATTCCGGACCGGGGAAGACGTGAGCGATGGAGGATCATAATATGAATGAAATACCGGCGATTCAAAAGATCATTTCTGTGCTGTGGCCATCCTTTCTTACCTCAAGCATCGCCAATGCCGTATTTTTCACCACCTTTGACCCGCAAGAATTGCTGCTACCCCTGGATATGGAGTTCAGCCGCCTGGGCGCCTACACCATCGGCTTTTTTTTATTCTGGTGTTTGACCAGTGTCACCTGCGCCCTGACCTGTTACTTCCAGCGTCCGTGCAATGATCCACGTGGCGAATCATAGGGGTACTACACCGTTTGTGGCGGTACCTCCAGCCAGAATGTCACCGGGCCATCATTGATCAGTGCCACCTGCATATCCGCTCCAAATACTCCCGCCTGTACATTACGATGCTGCAGCCGGGCCTGGAGTACCAGGTAATCAAACCAGTGCTCCGCCTTTTCCGGCAAGGCTGCGGTGCTGAAACTCGGACGATTTCCGGTATTGGTGTCGGCAGCCAGCGTGAATTGCGGCACCAACAACACCCCTCCATGGGTATCAGCCACGCTGAGATTCATACGCCCCTTGGCATCCGGGAACAGTCGGTATTGCAGGATTCTTTTCAGCAGTCGATCCGCCTGCTCCGCACCATCACGGTGTTGAACCCCGATGAAAACCAGTACCCCAGGGCCAATGGCCCCGGAAACCGTACCATTGACCTTTACCTGAGCCTGCGTAACCCGCTGCAATAAACCGATCATTTCACCCCTGCTGCAAAGCGATCCGTAGCCGACACCAGCGCATCCACTATGCCCGGCTCTCCTGCTGAATGTCCGGCACCATCAATAATCCGCAATTCCGCTTCAGGCCAGGCCTGATGCAAGGCCCAGGCCTGATCCACCGGACACACACAATCATAACGCCCGTGTACGATGACACCGGGAATCTGCCTGATTTTATCCATATCCTCCAGAATCTGATTCACTCGCAAAAAACTCTGGTGGGTAAAGTAATGACACTCGATTCGCGCCATCCCGAGGGCTCGATGGGTTTCGGAAAAATGATCCGCTAACGCAGGCTTGGGAAGCAGGGACGATGCCCGCGCCTCCCATACCGACCAGGCCTTGGCGGCACTCAAGCGATGCAACTCATCTTCCCCCGTCAAGCGACGGTAGTAGGCACTCACCAGGTCATCGCGCTCCGATGCGGGAACCTGGGCAATGAAGTCTTCCCAGTAGTCGGGAAAGAGGCGCGACGCACCCTCCTGGTAAAACCAGTGGATATCCTGATCCCGGCACAGGAAGATACCGCGCAGTACCAGGCCCAGTACCCGTTGAGGATGGGCCTGGGCATACACCAGGCCCAATGTCGAACCCCAGGAACCACCAAACACCAGCCAGCGCTCAATGCCCAGGTGCTGGCGAATGGTTTCCATATCCGCCACCAGGGCCTGGGTATGATTGGCTGACAGTTCGGCATGGGGCTGGGATCGCCCACAACCACGCTGATCAAATAATACGATACGGTAGCGCTCGGGATCAAAATACTGGCGATGATAGGGCTCGCACCCACCGCCCGGTCCGCCATGCACAAACACCACGGGCAAACCCTTGGGATTTCCACACTCTTCCACGTAGAGTTCATGAGGAGGCTCCACAGGAAGGGTGTGCCGCACATAGGGATGCAATGATGGATACAGACCTTTCATTTACCGTCCTTGCCCAAGCAATACCTGCACAGGGTTGCCGAAAGCCACATAGTAGCAAAGGATCCTCTTGAAATTCAGACTCCAACATGAAAAAGGGCGTGCATTGCACGCCCTTTTAACAACAACCCTATGGGTGGATTCGATTCAGATGAACAAACAGACATCCGAGTCTTTGGCTACGGGCAGGAAGTACACGGCGCCCACATAGTCCACACCATCGATGAATTCATCATGGCTGAAGCCGAACACGTCCACGGTCATCTGGCAAGCCACCATTTTCACTTCGGCTTCGATGCACAGTTCGCGCAATTCATCCACCGTGGCAACCCCTTTATTCTTGAAGGTCTTCTTCATCAGGGAAGTAGCCACTTTTTCAAAGCCGGGAATACCCGCCATGATCAGGTTGGGCATGGGCCAGGTGATGTTCTGGAACCACTTGGGGCCAAAGGGCATCTTCATGGGCATGGCCGGATTACCCAGGGGGCTGATTTCCGATGGGATGTCTTTTTTCAGCAGCAATAAGCCGTAGAAGGTGAAGAAGATGGAGGTTTCCCAACCAATGGCCGCCGCGGTGGACGCCAGGATGAAGGGAGGATAGGCCCAGTCCAGGGTGCCCTTGGTGGCAATGATGGACATGCTGGGCGTACGTGCCTCGTCGATCTTTTGCAGTTTTTCCGGAAGCAGCTCATCCAGTTTCTGGTTGAGCCAGGCATCCATTTGAGCGTTACCTTTCATTTCTTCAGCTGTCGTCGACATGAGAATCCTCCAAGCTGTGTGTGTACCGTCAGTGTGTTAGTGAGTCGTGCCAGGCACTTCCTTTGCGGGCGCCTGATCTTGTTTCATCCTTATTCACACGCGGATCAGGCCTTTGCGCCACAGCCAGGAGTTCCAAAGCCGGATCGAAGACGCAGTAGCCCAAACATCGATAGGTATGTATCGTGCGTGGTCGTTCAATTCTGCCCACAACTACGCACAATTGCCAGTCCCTGGTGCAAAACAACGTCCTGACATCCCTGTACCCGGCATTCACGCACCCCGAACTCCCTCAACACTGCTCCCAGGGCAGGCCGCGAAAGCGCCAACCACCCGTACTACTGCGGTGGTGATGCTCATCCAGTGCACCCTCAAAGCCTTCCGTCACGTGGTAAATTTCACTGAAGCCTGCATCCAGTAACACTTTCCCCGCTTCCAGCGAACGCTTTCCACTGCGACAGATGAGGATGACCGGCACACTACCTCCCTCGTCATGACTCAGGCCACCTAGTATCAACTTCCTGATTT
>CBDUNQ010000027.1:0-11151 GCA_965368625.1 uncultured Gammaproteobacteria bacterium | reverse complement strand
GTTCGCAATGACGGCCTTTGCCGGTATGACGAGACACGCATTATCGCCTTGACCCACAGGGTTTGAAATCCCACCTACTACGTCCTTTTGCCAAATAAATAATCGCCGAGCATGGCGAGAACCCGCTCCAGGGCAACAGGCGGCTCCTGCGCATCGAGGAAATTTTTTATATACAGACCCAATTCGGTATCCCCCTGTAAATAGAGACGCCGATTGAAAAACAGGGTGTCCGGATCTTCCCTGCGGGTCAGCAATAAAAGAAATTCATTCAGATTACCGGAGATGGTAACACTGGCATCTGAATACGACGCAGCCTTGAATCGCTTTCCCTGTAAGCGTATACACGCACCCAATCTCATATCGCGGACATCCAGGGCAAAGGATGTATTCTGCAAAAAATCAAAATCGCCGCACGCCAATTGTGTCCGGAAAACGGCGTTACAGGCCAGGGCCAGCGCCTGGCTGTGAACTGGCACGGGAAGCCTTCCCAATGGTAACAACAGCACACGATGAATCGCTGGAGGATGTACTTTAGCCATAATTTTCAATAACCTGTTAACATGAGACGGTGCTAGAATCATTCCCTGCATTATGTAATAAAATCTTCCCGCTTCCTGCCGGCATGATGGAACAACCACGCGGCACATGGCGTTGCTTTTGCAATATGGATACTCTCGTCACCCTCCGTCAGACACCTTGATTCACATCAAAGTGAAGGTGATCTTTCTCAGCCAGCGTTCCACAGGTATCCCTGCCTTTCCGATAGCGGTAGCATGTCTCTGGTAGCATATCCAGGGATTTGAAATGAATCGTAAGCAGCACTGGGAAAAAATCTATCAGAAAAAGTCGCACCGCGAAGTCAGCTGGTATCAACGCAAAGCCACACTCTCATTACAATTGATCAAGGATTGTTCGCTAACAGCCGATGCCGCCATTATTGATGTGGGTAGCGGCGTTTCCTGCCTTGCGGAAGATCTCCTTGATCTCGGTTATGAAAATATCAGTGTTCTGGATATTTCCACTGCGGCGCTTGCCATCAACCGGAAAAGCCTGGGAAACCGTGCAGAGCGAATTCAATGGCTCGAAGCGGATGTGTGTAGTTTTACCGCACCGCAGCAATATCGTCTATGGCATGATCGTGCAGTGTTTCATTTTCTCACAGAACCTCTGGACCGCGAACATTACATTACCTCTATGCGCAACAGTCTTGCGCCTGAGGCCTTTGCCATTATTGCCTGCTTCAGCTTCAATGGCCCCAGAAAATGCAGCGGACTTGACATTGTGCAGTACGATAGTCAATCCCTGTCGGCCACCCTAGGGAAGGGTTTCACGCTGATCAAAAGCCTGGAGGAAACCCATATAACCCCGGACGGTAAGGAGCAAGCATTTCAATACAGTCATTTCCGTAAATCCACTGAATGACGCCGTTACACGAGAATCAGCGCCGAAATTGTCAATAAGGCACGAAGCACTGATATGATACAAGCAAGCGATTTGATTACTGACTTCCCGGACCACCCAAGCCTTCACAGCATCTATTTTTCTGAATTCCCGATTTCTGGACCTTACGGGCAATCTCTGGTAAATATAAAGCAAAATCATAACGCAATTCATACGCTCGACACCCAGGATGTATGCACGTGAAATGTATGGTTTGCACATAACCGCTACCTGAAAAGCGCTTCGCTCCTATCTCTTCAGACAGCAAGGAAGGCTATCTATGACTGTTTCGCTCCGCATTGCATTTCGGCATTTTACAGGATTATCCCGCCTTCTAGCTGGGCTGATAGTGCTACAGACCTTCCCGGTACTGGCTCAGGACACCCCTGAAGATGAAGCCTTCATATGGAATACCAGCAGCTATGTGAAAAAATTCCGCGAAGCCATGGCACGACCCGAACAAATCGCGCGCGGCATAGGTGGTGGAGCACCGGTACAAATAAAATTTCCCGGGAGTTGGGAAACCACTGTCATTACCAAGCTGCATGTGTATCACACGGATGACCGCGTATACGGCCTGCAATTCGGGTACACCTTTGCGGATAAAGGCTACCAGGAGACTGCCGTGATCGGCGGCACCTCTGGCACCCGCTCCACCCTGGAATTATCGCGTGAAAAGCCGCTGCATTTTATTCGTGGTCATTATGACCTGGACCCCGCAAGACACTATTACACACCGGTACTCACCGGCTTGTCGGTGGGCGTCTATTCCAAGGATATGGTGCGTACCGAAGTGGAGCCCGGCCTCTCTCATGACGACTTGATCGAGGTGCATGCCTTTGGCAAACCAGGCCCGGGAACCAGCAGCCCTCCGGAAGGGATGGGTTTTGATGTCCATTTGATGCAGGGTATTCGTGCAGTGAATGCCTGTGTTTCGCCCACGGACCGCAACGGCCGTATTTTCTCACTCGGAGTGGTCACCTACGGCCTGATGGGTGACCGGGAACAGGTATCGGACTGGTGCCGCGATCAGGATCCCAATTGGCGCAAGCAACCCCTGGGGCCTGCCAAAATCCCCCTGGACAATCCTTTTAATGATCCGGAGATCGCCGCCCAAAACTTCGATCCCTATGAAGCGTTTTCCGGCATCTATACACGACTGGATCAAGGCTATGAACGGGATCTCAGCGGTGACCCCGCAATCGATGGTAAAAACAATACCCTGGCCGCCAAGTGGAGGTCGCCACAGGCCTTGATTGCTGTATTCGGTGATCGTGCCACCGTCAAATTTGAAAATGTACCCAACCCTGTTTTCACCCTGGATATGGTGCTGGATGAGAAAAAACAGCGCACGGACCGAAATTATGCTTTTCAATATGCCAATGGCAGCATGTTCATCGGCGTCGAAGTGGAAGAGATCAATGGGAAGAAATTCTCCTATATCACCTTTGATCATGACCAGAAAAGTGGCCGCCAGTATATCGGAAGATACCGTGAAGCCCGACTTGGCGACGATCTGGTGGCCAAACGCAACTGGGAACGAACCGAAGCCAGAAACAAGGACCAAAGCCGTAAAGGTCTATTTGAATTACAGAGTGTCGTCAAGGGATATGAGTACATGTATTCCGGGTACAACCCGCCGGAAATGGATTTGTTCGACCTCAACAAGGGCCAGTCCGGCCTGAAGAACATCTTTTCCGAGCCAGGGGAGTATCAGTGGCATACTTCTTCCAAACTGGGCAAGGCGGTACTCGATGGACTGCAGGCATTTGAGTTGGCTAACAGCCATACGGATGACAGCAAGACCATTCTGACTTCTTCAAAGCAGTATTCCGAAATGGTTTCCAAAAGTCTTGGCGCGACGGTACCCATCAAGGGTGTACCCGTAGGTCTGAGTTATTCCACCAGCAATTCCACCGCGATGAACAGCACGAAAAAGCAAATGAAGGCCTTTGCCACAAGTCGCATGCTGACCCATGCCTTTGTACTGGATAAACCCAATGCCTTTCTCGCCAATGATTTTATCAAGGCCGTGCGCGACATTTACCGCGCGCCTCCCGCGCGCCAGGCGTCCCTCGCTCAGGATATGGTAAAGGTGTTCGGCACCCATTATGCCGCTGCCATCACTTTTGGCGGCCTGGGCATTGCCGAGGAAACAGTAAGTGCCAGCACCTATGGCAGCCAGGCAAAAAAAGCCTACACTCTCGGCGCAACCATTGGTGACAAGGAAAAAATCGGCGCCGAGGCCAAGGCAGAAATGAGCGAGTCCACTTCACGGGTGGCCAGCACCTTCTCAGAATTTGGCTCTTCCTCATTCAAGGGCCGAGGGCAGGCCGGCTCCTGGGGAAAGAATGGCTGGAGCATCACCCCGGAAAGTGCCGTTCCCATTCTGTATGATTTACGCCCCATCTCGGAGTTATTCGAACCTGTGATCTTATCCAAGGCATTGAATAATGATTACGACGCCAAAAAGGTGGTATCCGCCAGAACCGCCGTGCACAAGGCCATTGAAGATCATTTCAGCCAATATCCACCCCCGAAAACCTATTCAAGCAAGCCGCATATTTATCGTCTTTCCGCTGGCAATTTCGCCTGCACCCATGCGGGGGATGACAGTAGCACCGTACATATGTTTGGTGACCTGAAACTCCTCTATCACCATGGCCCCGGAAATGGGGAAACCACCCTCCTGAATGCATCCGACACCAAATTCAGCTGCAACGGTACAGCCAAAAGTGATGTGGAAGCGGAAGTCATACTGTGGTTCGAGCCCGATGCCACCACAGCGGCGGGCCAGCCACTGTACCCGGCCAGCATACGCATGAAGATGTATGAAGACGATGACAGTGTGATCGACCTGGATGACCAGATCGATCAGGTGGAAATACTGGCTGCTATTCCCATCGGTTTTGACGCTGTCAGCGGAACCCTGAGCTTCGGCGGTGGTGATGGAGGTGATGACCCGAAATTCACCATCGACTACACCTGGCAGCGACTGGAGTAAACGCAAAACATTTCCGGGCTTCCTCGCCGCCACAGGGGCAGGCCTTCAGGGCAAGCAGGTATCCCCCTGTCGATCTATGGTGCATTACCATAGATCTGAGCTGGTGGTGGCGGCATGGAATAATGTTGTGCGGGATTAAGATTGGGAATCTTGTCATAATTAAGGGCTTTCAGTTCACCCGGACCCAGATTCATAAATGACCCTCTGCGCTCCTGTCGCGCTGCCTTGTCCCTCACCAGATGCTGATTGATTTTGCCATCAAGGGTAATACGATGTCGTGCCAGATCATCTACCGCTTTACCGGTATCTTTTTTTGCTGCACGATAATCATCACGTTGTTTTCTATAGTCACTACGCTTATCCCTGAAATTCTTCAGCGGACCGGAGTTAAAGGTATCCACTGCCCTGTTATAGCGATTACGAAGCGAAGCCAGCTCCTTTTCTTTGGGTTTGAAAAAACCAGTCTTTGCCTCAGCTGCGTCCAGGCTTGCTTTTTGCTTTTTCAGGGCTGCCCGCGCCTTGTCCATTGCCATCCCATATCTGTCGAGGGTTTTATAGGACACCAGGAGCCTTTCAAACTTGGCATTCTGCCGGGTTTTTGCGGCTTTCCGCGCCGCATCCAGGCTTTTCTTTTTCTTTCGATAATCCTTGCGCTCCTGGTTGGTCATCTGTTTTTTCGCGACCTTGCGCGGACTCTTTTTTGCCGCATGGACGGCTTCATCCAGGAACAGTGGGGTGAGGGCATTTACACTGAACGCCGTAACCAGCAGGAAGATCACCAGGTAAACACGACACAATAGGACATGAACATGGGTGTTATTTACGATTATCATCGGATACCTCCAATGCCTGGTTGAAAACCTCCCTGATTTCGACGGCCGGATCCGGTACCTCATTTTCCGCGTCGAAGGCAGCCGCGGCAGCCAGATCCGCTTCCGACATTGGTAGCATCTCGGCGACGTCCTCAGCCGAAGCATCCGGTTCGCGAAACTGGAAGATCTCACCATCTGTGTACATGAGAGTCATGGTGGCTGCCTTGCCGGAAAAGTCACCCACGGCAATCAGCGCCTCAATATCCGGATGCTTCAAGCCTTCCGGGCTGAAGATGTTGATCTTGCTGAACCGCGTGAGATCCTCTGGATCGAGTGGTGCATCCCAGATCCGTAAGCCTGCCAGCTTCCCCTGAAATGGAGCCACTTCTCCATTGAGCGAGGCAAGATGAAAACTGCTTACCTCCTGGTCACCGAAACCCGTCAGCAGACTGTCTTCGTGCTCACCGTCAATATACACATCGGTGATGCCATTGATCACCACAAAGGCCACATGGTGGAATCGGCCATCGGAAAAGTCGAACTCGGTCATATCCCAGTCTTCATTGCGAGCAAGCCCAATGGCCTGTTTGTCACCGGAAATGGCTACCGCATAACGCGGCCCTACGGGGGTGAGTGCCGAAAGAATCACCGGATCGTGACTGGCCACCCCTTTCCAGGTGGCCGCCACATGGAATTCGATGGTACCCGAATCGATGATATCAAGAGAGAGATGCCCCGGAAGAGAGACACCGTTACTACCATCGAATTCGGCGATATCCGGCAATGGATTGTCGGCCTGTGCCGTACCCATCCCTGACAGCCAGACACATATCCCCATTGCAATGAAGTTACCGCAGAAAAAACGGGCGCTTGCCAAAATCATAGTCCCCCCTCCTATTGTTGCTGTTCTTCCCTTATGGCAATTCGCAGGTACCTCAGGCAGATCATATCAATGCCCGGCCAGGAACCTCCACTGGCGACTCGAAACATGGATCCGATTCATGGTTGTAACCCGCATGAAGAGAATACCACAGCTGGGCAGGTGATAATTTATCTCATCTATAGAATAAAGATAATATAGCGATGTCATCACTGCACATCCGCAGCCATCCACCCATTTCAAAAGGGTAACGGCGGCCCTGCAATCACTGAGTTCCCAGCATCCTGGCGCAAGGCCGGTACACCTTCAATCTATAGCAGAAAATGCCGGGGATTCCTGAATCTGCTCTGCGATCCGTCCCGAGTGGCGATGGTTTATTCTCCCAATGGCCCGTTTATACTTTATTCTTTCGAGCAAGATTCATCTCCATTTTGACCCAGCAACAACGTTTCCATTTCCGGGAAGCTGACGGGATGCTGCAACACGGCATATAGCGGAAGAATATCGTTCAGTTTATCCACGTATTTTCGTTCGCCCTTATCCACCAATACGATGATTTTCGCCTCGGGCGCATAGCGTTGCAGGCTATACAGCAACACATCAAGATTACTGATATTCACCCCGGCATAATTATTTCCATAGCCGTAAAAGAATTCTGCAATGAGATAATCCGGTTTTTGTTTCTTGAGTTGGGCAATGGCCTTGCGCTGTGAGTTAAGGCGAACATAGTCCCACTGTAATCTGCGAAACAAGGCGGAAAAATCCGGATGCCTGGGGGATTCAATTATGGAAAACACCGTGGTTGCAGACATACTATATATCCTTCATGGCCGGTGGCGATGAGCGCTGCTCCCTGAGCCTTTATACCGACCTCTTATGAACCTCTATGGTGAAATGGGATAGCTCAGTAAATGCGTCCAGTTGCTTCCGGTAATATTCCGGTGGCCTGGGTTCGGTCGCCACCAGCGAAATAATCACGGCATAATGCCCCGGCCCCACTTCCCAGACATGCAGGTCCGTGACCTTTACATCCGCATCCGCCTCGATGGCGGCGCGAATATCCCTCGTTCTTTTTGGTCCGATACTGCCATCCAGTAGAATCGGACTGGTATCGCGCAGTAAGCCATAGGCCCAGCGGGTGATAATGACGGCACCCACGATACCCATTATGGGGTCCATCCACTCCCAACCGAAATATTTTCCACTCAGCAAGGCAAGAATTGCCAGCATAGAGGTCAATGCATCAGCAAGTACATGCAGGTAGGCAGCCCGAAGATTATGGTCATGATGGTGACCATACCCATGCTCTCCAGGATGTGGGTGATCATGACCACCCTGCAATAGTATGGCACTGATGATATTGATCACCAGACCCAGTACGGCCACAGCAATGGCTTCATTGAAATGGATGGCTTGTGGTTCAAGAATACGATGGACCGACTCCAGCAACATCAACAAGGCCACCACCCCGAGGGCCATGGCACTGGCAAAGCCACCCAGCACACTCACTTTCCCTGTACCAAAGGCAAATGCCGGATTATTCGCATGCTTGCGCGCATAGCGATAGGCGAACAGGGTGATGGCAAAGGCTGCCACATGGGTTCCCATGTGCCAGCCGTCGGCAAGCAATGCCATGGAACCATAGCGAATGCCTGCCACCACCTCAATCACCATGGTCACAGCGGTCAACCATAACACCTGCAGGGTGCGTTTTTCCCCCTGCTGAGAGATCAGTTGAAAATCATGATCATGGCTCCACGGCGCCGTATCGGCCGTGAAATGTTTACGGGTATCGGGGTGCGACATGGCCTGCTGTGACTTCCTCATTCCAATTATCGAGGATAATACCTGCAAGCCATTGAATATGGCCAGTGATGGGGAGCATTCAGCGAATATTCATCGCACAGCCGCGCCTGCCCGAACCCTTCGCGGAACAACCGAATTCAGATACCCTGTTGTTTGTGGCCGGGTTTCAATTGTCGCCCTGCAATTCCTCTTCCATCACTTCCAGACTGGTATGCCTGACATCCTTGCCTTTGACCAGGTAGATGACGTATTCACAGATATTGCTGGCCCGATCCCCGATCCGTTCCAGGGCCCGTGCTGACCACATCACATCCAGTACCTGCGGAATGGAGCGTGGATCTTCCATCATAAAGGTGATCAACTGGCGCATAATGGCTTCATATTCCTGATCCACCTTACGATCTTCCTGCCACACTTTCACGGCCTGTTCGGGATCCATGCGAGCAAAGGCATCCAGTGCATCATGCATCATGGTGCGCACATGGCTCCCCAGGTGTTCTATCTGGGTGTAATGCTTTTCCGTGATGGCGGTTTCCTTGATCTGCAGTGCCATGCGACCGATACGTTCCGCTTCATCACCGATACGCTCCAGATCAGTAATGGTCTTGATCACGGCCACAATCAGACGCAAATCACCGGCTGCAGGCTGCCGACGGGCAAGAATGCGGCTGCATTCCTCATCGATTTCCACTTCCATGGCATTAACCCGATAATCACCGCTGATTACGCTCTGAGCCAGCTCTTCATTGCCCTCCACCAGCGCGGTCACCGCGTGACCCAGTTGTTGCTCCACTTCGCCACCCATGGACAACACCCGGTTGCGGATGGCTTCCAGTTCTTCATTGTACTGTTGGGATATGTGATGCCCGAGATTCATCTTGCTCATAATTCTTCCTTTCACCCGGCATGCCGGAAGTAACGGGATTACCCTGATCAGCCATAGCGGCCGGTAATGTAGTCTTCCGTCATTTTTTCATGGGGGTTGGTAAACAACCGATTGGTATCACCATATTCGATCAGGTCACCCATGTACATATAGGCGGTAAAATCCGATACCCGGGCCGCCTGCTGCATGTTGTGGGTGACGATTACAATGGTGTATTCGGATTTCAGTTCGTAGATCAGCTCTTCAATCTTCAAGGTGGATATAGGGTCCAGGGCCGATGCCGGTTCATCCAGCAGCAATACTTCCGGTTCGATCGCAATAGCTCTGGCAATCACCAGGCGTTGTTGCTGGCCTCCCGACATACCCAGGGCATTGTCATGTAAGCGGTCTTTCACTTCGCTCCACAAGGCGGCGCCACGCAATGCCTTTTCCACCGCTTCATCCAGGGTGCGGCGGTTATTCACTCCCTGCAGACGCAAGCCATAGGCCACATTTTCATAAATACTTTTAGGGAACGGGTTGGGTTTTTGAAACACCATGCCCACTTGACGCCGTAATTGCGCCACCTGCACCGATTTGGCATTGATATCCTGGCCGTCCAGCTCAATGACGCCTTCGATACGCACACTATCCACCAGATCATTCATGCGGTTGAAACACCGCAATAAGGTGGACTTACCACAGCCACTGGGGCCGATAAACGCCGTCACCCGCTTTCTGGGAATAGACAGATTGATATTCTTCAAAGCCTGTGTCTTCCCATAAAACAGGTTCAGATCCTTCACCTCAATACAGATATCGTCCTCATCGATGCGCTTGTAGGCCGATGCACCTACCTGTTTGCTGGGGTCCGGCGCGGCCAGTTTCACTTTTTGCTCTGTCATGCTGTTCATGGTTTCTTCCGGCTTCGGTGCCGGCCTCGGACAATCGATTAATGTTCCAGGGAACGATAGCGTTCCCGTAAACGGTTACGAATGGCAATGGCTGCCAGATTCAGGATTACGATCACTACCACCAGTAGCAGGGCCGTGGCATAAACCAGTGGCCTGGCAGCCTCCACATTGGGACTTTGGAACCCCACATCATATATATGGAAGCCAAGATGCATGAATTTGCGATCCAGATGCAGGTAGGGGGCATTGGCATCCAGGGCCAGCGAGGGTGCCAGCTTCACCACGCCCACCAGCATCAGCGGCGCCACTTCCCCGGCGGCTCGGGCCACGGCCAGGATCAAACCGGTCATCATGGCGGGACTGGCCATGGGTAACACGGTGCGCCACAGGGTTTCCGCCTTGGTGGCACCCAGTGCCAGGCTACCCTCACGGATCGCGCGGGGGATGCGCGACAGACCTTCTTCGGTGGCGACAATCACCACGGGTACGGTCAACAGGGCCAGGGTCAGGGAAGACCAGAGAATGCCGGGGGTACCAAAGGTGGGTGCCGGCAGGGCTTCCGCATAAAACAGGCGGTCGATATTGCCGCCCAGAAAATACACGAAGAAGCCCAGGCCAAATACCCCGTAAACGATGGAAGGCACCCCGGCAAGGTTGTTAACCGCGATACGGATCAAGCGGGTCAGCGGGCCCTGCTTGGCATATTCGCGCAAATACACCGCCGCGATCACACCAAAGGGGGTTACCAGGATGGACATGAGAATCACCATCATCACCGTACCGAAGATGGCTGGAAAAATCCCTCCCTCGGTATTGGCTTCCCGCGGATCATCACTGAGAAATTCCCAGAGTTTCGCTCCATAGAATCCCAGCTTGTCCCAGAGATTCATGGCATTGGGCTGATACGCGCGCACCACCTTGTCCATTCCGATGCTGACCTGCTGGCCACTCATCACTTCAGCAGTAAAGCTGTCGCGCCGTATGGATTGATACAGGGCGGACAATTCCTGTTCCAGGGCCTGGTATTGGCGGTTCAACACCTCACGTTCCTGCTGGATCGCTGCTTGCGCTACCGGATCCTCAATACCGCGCAGCTCCAGGGAACGTTCCCGCAGGCGCAATTGTTCCAGGCCGTAGTTAATGGAACCGATCTCGCCTTTTTCGATGGCGCGGATCTGCTCGTAGATCTCCTCGATGCGGGTAATGCGTTGCTGCAGGGCCTGCCAGGCTTGCGGGCCGCTGGCCACGGTTTGCCCGGCTTCCTCCACACTGAGCAGATAGCCATAGAGATTACCCCACTCACGCCGTTCCACCGCCATGAGTTCCCTGGGTTGCGATTGCGTCACTATGCCCGGCTGAAGTATCTGTCGAAAATCCAGACCACTCACATCGCGGTTACCGGTCTTCACCAGGTAGCGTGTAACATCACC
>CBDUNQ010000026.1:0-11160 GCA_965368625.1 uncultured Gammaproteobacteria bacterium | reverse complement strand
ATTGGGCTTGCTACCGGTATTGGCGCTGGTTTCGGCGTCATTCCGATTGCGCCCCCCCCGGCGCCGTCCACCACGGCGACCACGGCGATTGCGTCCTTGCCGTGGTGTTTCACCCGTTTCCGGCTTATTGTCCGATTCACTGCTTACTGCGGCACTCGCCGCTGCAGGTGCCGCTTTGTTTTCTGTGCTTGCGGGTTCATTTTTACGGGCGCTGGCATTTTCATCATTCTGACGGCGGCTGCGGCCACGTCCGCCACGACCGCGACCACCACCGCTGCGTGCATTTCCACTGCGTCCATTGCCGCTTGCCGTGCGTGCGCTACTACTGCGTCGCTCTGTGGTTTCGCTGGGCTCTTTGGCTTCCTGTGGACTTTTGCCATCACTCCGGCCAAACAGGCTGTCCCATACCCGGCGAATCAACCCGGACTCTTTGCCGGCCACGGCGGCAGCCAGGGCAGGGCGTGGTGCTGGTGCTGGTGCAGGTGCAGGTGCAGCGGGTGGTGCCACACTTTTAACAGCGGGTTGTTCCGCCGTACCGGCACTGCTGACACTGCTGCTAAGCTGTGGTTGTTCCTCTTCAGGTACCAGCTTATAACTGGCGCGCGCCTTTTCGCCGAACATTTCATCACGACGAACTCGCTGGATATCATACTGCGGCGTTTCCATGGCAGGATTGGGTACCAGGGAAATATCGATTTTATGACGGTTTTCCAGGGTTAGCAGTAACTCGCGTTTTTCATTGAGCAGGAAGGTGGCCACTTCAACGGGCAGGGTGGCAATCACCCGTTCCGAGCTTTCCTTCATGGCTTCTTCTTCAATAATGCGCAGTACGGAAAGTCCAAGCGATTCCACACCGCGTACGGTACCCTGTCCACTGCAGCGGGGACAGACATGCTGACTGGATTCCCCCAAGGATGGGCGTAGCCGTTGGCGGGACATTTCCATCAGTCCAAAACGGGAAATCCGTCCCACCTGAACCCGTGCACGATCCATCTTCAAGGCATCCCGCAGCCGGTTTTCCACTTCACGCTGGTGTCTGGTGGGTTGCATATCGATGAAGTCGATGACAATCAAGCCACCCAGGTCACGGATCCTCAGCTGTCTGGCCACTTCATCTGCCGCTTCCAGGTTGGTGTTGAGTGCGGTTTCTTCAATATCGCTGCCCTTGGTGGCTCTGGCCGAGTTGATATCAATGGCGATCATGGCCTCGGTGTGGTCAATGACAATGGCACCCCCAGAGGGGAGGGTTACTTCCCGGCGAAACGCGGATTCAATCTGGCTTTCAATCTGGTAGCGTGAGAAAAGGGGTACAGAATCCTGGTAATGCTTCAATTTGTTCAGGTTATGGGGCATAACCTGTTGCATGAATTGTTGTGCCTGGACAAAGATTTCCTCTTCGTCCACCAGTATTTCACCTATGTCATTGCGCAGATAATCCCGCAGGGCGCGAATGATGACATTGCTTTCCTGGTAAATGAGGAAGGGGGCCGGCCGTTCCGCAGCAGCCGTTTCGATGGAGGACCAGAGTTGCAGCAGGTAATCCAGATCCCATTGCAGCTCTTCTGCGGTACGCCCCACGCCTGCGGTACGGACGATCAGCCCCATACCATCGGGGATATCCAATGAACTCATGGCGTCGCGTAATTCACTACGATCTTCGCCTTCGATTCGTCTGGATACGCCTCCGGCCCGGGGATTATTGGGCATGAGTACAAGATATCGCCCTGCGAGGCTGATGAAGGTGGTCAGTGCGGCGCCTTTGTTACCACGCTCATCCTTTTCCACCTGAATGACCACTTCCTGTCCTTCGGTCAGGGCATCCTTGATGCTTTGCCGGCCACCTTCAGCGCCCTCTTTTTTCTTGAAGTAACTACGGGCGATTTCCTTCAGGGGCAGGAATCCATGACGCTCGGCGCCATAGTCTACAAAGGCCGCCTCGAGGCTGGGCTCGATACGGGTGATTTTTCCTTTGTAAACATTGGATTTCTTTTGTCCGCGTGAGGGTACCTCAATATCGAGATCGTAGATTCGTTGGCCATCGACCATGGCCACGCGCAACTCTTCGGGTTGAGTTGCATTGATTAACATTCTTTTCATGTCTGATTTCTCTCAGGCGCTCAAACCAGCTCTGATTTGACCGAGCGTCAGACTGTGTACTCGTGCCGCAGTGGAGTGATTGCCATGGGGCAAACTCACTCGCACCACACAGCGCCACGATCAGCAGGAACGTGGTGAGCAGGTACAGTAAGTGCGTGTCTATCAACATAGGAGCGCTGTCAGCTGTAAACGGTATAGCCATTGATGGCACTGGTGGCTCATCACTGTGTCGCGGGTTGTCAGAAATCAGCCGGTTCGGCGTTCGTCGCCACGAAGTATTCGCTGCGGTGACGCGAAGGCGGTGATCCCTGCTTTTCATCCCCCACAGACATCAGTGTGAGATCCACCAGTCCTCAAAAGCAGGTTTGTCGACGTAGCGTGATCCGTTGTTCATTCTCATGGCGGATCATTGCTGCATCCAGTCTGGTTACTGGCACGCAGATTGGCTGAGTGTGTACGGTGTGAGGATGCATTGGTATCTGTTCGGATACCGGGGAAGTCACGGGATACCGTAACCACGAAGGTGCCGACAGACAGGCCTGCATCGGAATCACGCTGCACGACCCTGCCGGGTCAACGAAATCCAATAACCTGAAAAACGCATCGATCATAACAATACCGACAAGTAATATCAATCGCTTAGATCAACTTTCTGAACATGGGCTGGCAGTGCTGCGAAGCAGGCTTTCGGGGTTAATTTTCTGGGAGTCTGCAGTGCAGAGAGCTTGCTCTGGTATGATGGGCGAATGAAGGATAACACCACAAATGCCGTTCGCCTGGCACGGGTTTCCCCGGATCAGGCAGGCCAACGTATTGATAATTATCTGCTTCGCGAGCTGAAAGGGGTTCCCAAAAGCCATATATACCGGTTGCTGCGCCGTGGAGAAGTCCGTGTCAACAAAGGCCGCAGCAAACCGGAATACCGTCTGGTGGAAGGGGATCTGGTGCGCATCCCGCCGGTACGAACCGCGGTGCGCGATGCCACTTCCCCCCGCGAAGGGCTTTTGCAGCGGATCGAATCCGCCATTATCCACGAAGATGAGCGCGTATTGATCCTCAACAAACCATCCGGTATGGCTGTCCACGGTGGCAGCGGTATTCAGCATGGGGTCATAGAAGCCCTGCGGGCTGCCCGCCCCAAAGCGCCGTTTCTGGAGCTGGTGCATCGTCTTGACCGGGAAACCTCCGGTTGCCTGGTGATTGCCAAGAAGCGCAGTGCGCTGCGGAATCTCCATGAATTGCTGCGCACAGGGCAGGTGGAAAAGCAGTATCTGGCACTGGTGAAGGCCCCCTGGCGGAAGGGGAAACAAACGGTCACGGCCGCATTGCGTAAAAACCAGTTGAAGGGTGGAGAGCGCATTGTGGAAGTGGATGCGGCAGGCAAGCCTGCGCGCACCCTCTTTACGCCACGCAACCACTATCCGGCAGCCACCTTACTGGAAGTGGATCTGGATACCGGGCGTACCCATCAAATCCGCGTCCATGCCCAACACCTGGGCTTTCCACTGGCCGGCGACGAAAAATACGGGGATGCGACGTTCAACCGGATGCTGCGTGCCTATGGTTTGCGGCGACTGTTTCTACATGCACATAGGCTGCGTTTCCAGGAATCCGTTGATCATCCCGTAATCGAGGTGCTTGCCCCCCTGGATCCAGCGTTACAGCAAGTGCTGGATTCACTGCAACAAGAGGCGCAGAAGCCTCCCCTGCGTAGTGAAGGGTAATCCTGGCATGAGCAGTAACCAGATGGATGCAATGCATGACCGGCCGCGCTTACTGATCTTTGACTGGGATGGCACGCTCATGGATTCCGAGCGGCAAATCGTCACCAGCCTGCAGGCTGCCAATGCCGATTTGAACCTGCCGGAGCGCAGTGAAGATGATTGCAAGAATATTATCGGTCTGGGCTTGCGGGAAGCCATCGCCACCCTGTACCCCGGTACCGATGAGAAATTTGCGGAGCACTATACAGAACGCTATCGTCATCACTGGTTTCGCGTTTCTTCACAATCAGAACTGTTTTCCGGTGCCCGGGAAATGCTGCAGCAACTGCATTCACTGGGGTATCTGCTGGCGGTGGCCACCGGTAAGGGCCGTGTCGGCCTTGACCGGGTATTGATCGAAACCGGTCTGGAACATGTATTTCATGCCACTCGCTGCTCTGATGAAACGCGCTCCAAGCCGCATCCACTCATGCTGCAAGAAATCATGCAAACCCTGGGCATCGGACCTGAGCAGACATTGATGGTGGGCGATACGGAGTATGACATGGCCATGGCGCGGAAGGCCGGCGCCGGGCCGGTAGCCGTCAGCTATGGTGTGCATGCACCCGAGCGATTGCAGCAGTATTCCCCACTGACGTGCCTGGATACACTGGCTGAGTTCATACCCTGGTTGCATCACTACCAGAAAAGCGGCCATGAGTACTCCAATCATGATAAGTTGACAGTGGCGCAGACCTCTGAATAATGCGGATAAACCTGCCCCCAGGGGCGAGCACAGACCATCGGGTAGCACCATGAATGACGAAACGCGCACTTCACAGGAAACCACGCGGGAGCCAGCGGATGCATGGCAGCAGGATCTAATCAACCGCCTGGCATTTTCCTCTGTCAATGAACAGCGGCGTACGCGCCGCTGGGGGATCCTGTTCAAGACCCTTATGTTTGTCTATCTCTTTACCCTGCTGTTTTTATACCGGCCTGCGAATTGGCAGGGAGATGGCCTGGTGACCGGCAGTCACACGGCACTGGTGGAAATGGAAGGGGTAATCGCTTCCGACACCATGGCGGGTGCGGATCAGATCGTCCCGGGGCTGCGGGATGCTTTTGAGAACAAGCATGTGAAGGGCGTGATTCTGCGCATCAACAGCCCCGGTGGCAGCCCGGTACAGGCCGGCTATATCAATGACGAAATCAAGCGCCTCAAAGAAAAGCATCCAGACACCCCCTTGTATGCAGTGATTTCCGATATCTGTGCATCGGGCGGCTACTATGTGGCGGTGGCTGCTGATGGAATCTATGCGGATAAAGCCAGCATCGTGGGTTCCATTGGCGTGCGTATGGATGGGTTTGGATTTGTGGAAGCCATTGACAAGCTCGGCATTGAGCGGCGTTTGCTCACGGCGGGTGAGCATAAGGGATTCCTCGATCCCTTCCAGGAATCCAATCCGGAAGACGTGGCCCACATTCAGGGTCTATTGAATAACATCCACCAGCAATTCATTGAAACGGTGCGTGATGGACGTAAGGAACGGCTCAAGGAATCACCGGAAATCTTCAGTGGCCTGGTCTGGACCGGGGAACAGAGTGTAGAACTGGGCCTGGTGGATGGTCTGGCCAGTGCCAGTTATGTGGCACGGGAAATCATCGGAGCCGAAAAAATGGTGGATTACACACCCAGGCCCGATTTTCTTGAGCGCTTCAGCGAACGCCTTGGCGTTGCCATGGCGAAGGCCATGACCACCGTGCTGGGTGCGCAACCAAATCTGCAATAAACCGATATATAAATGGATGGTCTTTACTGGGAGTGCTGGTGAGTTTCCTTGCTTACAACGGGGAAGCTTATTCGAAATTCCGCACCCGGGTAGCAGTTTGCAACATCGATCTTGGCATTCATGGCCGTTGCCAGTTGTTGCACCAGCGCCAGGCCAATCCCGGTACCTACCGTTTCCCTGGTCAATTCATTGCCTGATCGATAAAACAGCTGGAAGATTTTCTTCCGCTGGTCCTGGGAAATGCCGGGGCCGAAATCGCGTACGCTGAATTGGATATCGTTCCTGTCATTCAAGGTACAGCGCAGTTCAACCACGGATTTTTCTCCATGCTGTGAAAACTTGATGGCATTATCCACAAGATTGATCAAGATCTGAATCAAGCCATCCACATCCACCAGAATACGACAATTTCCTGCTGTGTCATCCAGCTCCAGGACGAGTGAAAAACCGGCACGCTCCAGTTGACTGCTGATGCGTGACTCAATTTGATCCATTACCTGGGAAACCGATACCTCGCTGCATTGAAGATCAGGCTCATTGCGGTTCATTCGGGCCAATTGCAATACGTTATTGATGAGGCGTGACAGTCTTTCGCTTTCATCCTGTATAAACCGGTAGTAACTGAGTTTCTTTTCTTCCGGCGCCCAGCCTTCACCTAACATTTCGGCGTACATGCGAATGGATGTGAGAGGGGTTTTCAATTCATGGCTTACCGCAGCGACAAAGTCCTGTTGCTGCTGGGTCAATTCAATTTGGCGTACCCCCAATCGGTAAATCAGATAGGAGCCGGCGCAAAGGATCAGACCAAATATCAGGGCGAGCCAGTGTACCAGTACGGCGCCACCGGGAGAGGGCAAATGGGTGATTTTGAAGAGCAGTTCAAGCCCATTCATGGGGGAGGAAAGTCGCGAGCGATATAGCAAGGTACCTCCCATATTTTCGCTGCCATAGCTTGCTTCAAGATAATTTCCACCATGAAAAACGCTGAAGACATCACCCTGATAGGCAACGATCAACTCACTCATGCCAAACAGGGAAGAATCTCTGAACAGGGTATCAATAGAGCCTTGCAGCAGTGCCTGTTGGTCAAGGATCATCCCCTGGATATAACGCTGACCATCTCTCCATACCTTCCGGAACAGCACAAAGTGCCCACTATCGAGCAAACTGAATTCAAAGGGATCGATTTCATTTTCAAAGGTGGTTATGCGTACTGCAGGCGGTGCTACGAAAGAAGGGCTGGCCGCTACACGTTCTCTTGATTCACTGTCAGCCATGGCCCTTTCCGCAGAATTAGCCATAGGGGAAGCACGCCGACTAAGATCTTCTTCCAGCTGCAGGTCTTCCACCCTGCCCAGGGTGCCGGGTATGGATTGTTTTTTTGATTTTTGTCGTGTGCTCTTGGCCTCAGACAGCTGATCAAACATGGCTTGTCCGGCAGCCATAGAGGAATCTTCATCAAGAGAGCTCAAGGTATCTTTCTTCTGTAATTCACGCTCAGCTACAGGGTATGCTGAATCGGCGCGACGTGCGGCAGGGGCGGAGACCGGTAGCTGATCATTCGGAATTGCGGATTTCATAGGATCCATGCCTGTTGGCTGCTGGCCTGTCGTTTCTTGGCGCACCAGATGATTCTCACTGAGGATACCGAGGATGGTATTTGCCAGTGCCTGCCGTTCCTTCCCCTCTGCCGCGGTGATTCCGTAGTGCTGCAGATGACTGGCATTCCCAGGTAATAGCGGGGTCTGAAATACACCCTGGCTATCCACCTGAAAATAACCAATCAAGCCGGGAAAATCAGTCGCTACCGGAAAGGCGGAAAGGGGTGAGGGGGATGTAAAGGTGCGGTTATCCACTGGGGTTGTCACAAAGGAGTAGTCTGCATAGCTACGCTGGGTTTCGCGTTGCAGAAGTGTACCCAGATTACGATCCACCTGCCGGGTGAAATCTTCAGCAAGTAGACGGTATTGATGCAGTGCTTCCCATTTCATCTGGCTATAGGCATACATCAGCAGGATTCCGGCAGGGATAGCCAGAGCCACAAAGAAGACCAGCAGCCAGTTTCGTAAGCGTTGACGCGCGGCCGCGATGTGTTTTGGGCGATTCATTTACTCAACGAGCAGGCGGTAGCCTGCCCCGCGAACCGTGGTGAGGTGCCGGGGCTGTGTACTGTCAGGCTCGATTTTTCGTCGCAGTTTGGCGATATGAATATCCACGGTACGGGTCTCGATCTGCAGATCCCGGTTATATCCCCATACCCGGCTAAGTAATTCATCGCGCGGCACGGGGCGTTCCCGGTTGGCGTAGAGATACTGGAGTATATCCATTTCCCGGCGGGTAAAACGAAGTGTCTCTGCACCTTGTTCAGCGGAGAGATTTTCCGTATCCAGTACCAGAGAGTCGCTCAGGCGCAAGTATTTCTCCTGTTCCAGGATAATCCGGGAGCGTCGCAAAACCGCTTGAATGCGTAGCACCAGCTGGGCTATGGAAAATGGCTTGGAAACGTAATCATCAGCGCCCAGGGAAAGGCCCTGAATAATATCTTCGTCCGCGGAGCGAGCCGTGAGCATAATCACGGCCTGGTCCCGATCCTGATCGCGAATCTTGTTACAGATCTGAAAACCATCCATTCCTGGAAGCATTACATCGAGTAATATCAGATCGAAATGGCCATTGAGCGCCATGTCGAGACCCTGAATACCATCTTCGGCACAGTCCACTTCAAATCCGTGATACACCAGCACGTCCACCAGTCCCGTGCGGATGGCTGCTTCATCTTCAACAATCAGAATACGAATTTTGCGCTGATTCATGAATCAGGGAACCTTTTACACAGTAACACGGGTGTCTTTGTATTTGAGAATCCTAAGACTACCTGTTTTTTCGATTTTCGGCATGTAAAAGTTTTGTAAATGCCGGAGCAAAAAATTTACCAGAATCGGTCTATTCATCATGCAATGTAGCACCTAGGCTGGTTGCACAGTAAATGAAACACACAGGAGAAGCCGACATGGCCTTGATCACCCGACTTACACGCCTGTTTCGCGCCGATATGCATGCCTTGCTGGATAGTATGGAAGAACCTGAACAAATGCTACGGCAAAACATCCGTGAAATGGAAGAAGATCTTTTTGCTGACCGCCAACGGCAGCGAAATCTGCTCCAGGAGCGCGATCGTATGCAGCATCGTATATCAGGGTCCAAGGACAACCTTGAGCGTATCGAACTGGAACTGGATTTGTGTTTTTCCTCACAAAAGGAAAACTTGGCCCGCTCTTTGATGCGGCGTAAATTGGAATCTCAGCGCTGGATTCAACACTGGACGCTACAAATCAGTGTGCTGGATAAAAAACTGGCTGCACTTCAGCAGCGGATAGGGGAGCATGAAGCCTATTTACAGCAACTTGGTGAAAAAGTCGATGCACTGATTCCGCAGGAGCATGCCTGCGAGTCTGTATCCATGGGCGATCGCAATGAAATCTTTGTCAGCGAAGAAGATGTTGAGATCGCCTTTCTTCAGGAACAGAAAAAGCGGGGGCAGTCATGAAATCACCGGACTTCATTGAAGGTGCAGTCATAGCCCTCATTATCAGTATCGGCGGCAGCATGCTTTATGGTTTTTCCGCTGCGGAAATTCCAGTGGACAGTGCACTGCGACTGGTAATTGCACTGAGTGGCTTCGTTTACATAGCTTATTTGTTTAAAAAAAGTCCCAGACGAAGCGGTCGAATAAGCGCTGTGAGTGTCTGGATGCTTGCTACGTTACTACTCTGGTTCCTGGAGCCATCCCTGTTGCTGTATCTGATACTACATATGGTGATGATCTGGTTATTCCGTTCCCTTTGTTATCACTCCAGTCTTTTGACAAGCCTGGCGGACCTGGGGCTCAGTGGATTGGCTTTGGTCGCGGGTCTCTGGGCAGCCAGTGTAGCGGGCAGTCTCTTTCTCAGTATCTGGGCCTTCTTTCTGGTTCAGGCATTGTTTACCCATATTCCCTTTCGGTTGCCGCGCCGTGAAAAGCATCCCACTACGAATGATGCAACTGAAAATGATGCTTTTGAGTATGCACGAAAAGGAGCTGAAACGGCATTACAAGATCTTTTACGTCATTAATCCATTTAGAGGAAATCATCATGAAATCGAAAATCGCTGCGGCCGTGTTGTTCAGCCTTACCATTACCGGGGTACTGGCCTACCCAAGCCTTCAACAGGAAATCTCTCTTCCAGGGCCGATACCCAGTGTATTGATTCCACAGCAGCATACCACTACTCAGGAACGACCATTGGTGGAAGTGGTGTTTGTACTGGATACCACGGGTAGTATGGGAGGCTTGTTACAGGCGGCAAAGGATAAGATCTGGTCGATCGCCACTACCATGGCATCGTCTGAATCCGCTCCCTTGATCCGTATGGGCCTGGTTGCCTATCGTGATCGGGGGGATGACTATGTCACAAAGGTGGTGGATTTGTCTGAAGACCTGGACAGTGTCTATGCCAGGCTTATGGAATTTCAGGCGGATGGAGGAGGGGATGGTCCGGAAAGTGTCAATCAGGCGCTCCATGATGCAGTACACAATATCACCTGGAGTAAGCGTAAAAACGCGTATAAGGTGGTTTTTTTAGTGGGTGATGCACCGCCTCATATGGATTATCCCAACGATGTAAAGTACCCCGTGAGTATTCGTGCGGCTGCAGAGCGTAATATCATCGTCAATACCATCCAATGCGGTCAGGATGAGCATACCCGCCAACAGTGGCAAACCATGGCCAGCCTTGGTCAGGGTAGCTTTTTTGAGGTGGGACAGAGTGGAAATGCTGTTGCCATTGCAACCCCTTATGATGAGCACCTGGCCACATTATCCAGGAAGCTCGACGACACCCGACTTTTTTATGGTGAACCTGAGGAACAGGCCCGCCAGGAACGCAAGAAATCCGCCACGGAAAAACTTCATGCCAGTGCTTCTCCGGCATCCCGCGCCCGCCGTGCCACCTTTAATGCTACGGTCAGTGGAGCAGATAACTTCTTGGGAGAAAAGGAATTGGTAAATGACATTGTCACCGGACGGGTGGAGCTGGATACTATACGACAAGACAATCTTCCTCCAGCTGTTCGTGCCCTTGCACCGCAAGAACAAAAGGCACTCATTAAGAAAACGGCTACTGAACGCAAAAAACTCCAGGATGAAATCCGTTCACTTACAGAGCAGCGATCCAGTTATCTCAAAGAAAAGGTGAAAGACCAGGGGGGCGCACTGGGGTCATTGGATCACAAGGTATTCAATGTGGTACGTGAACAGGCGGCCAGTAGTGGCATTCACTATGAAGCCGATTCACTGGATTACTGAGAATCTTTTCACCACGCACCAGTAGGTGCAAATGTACGGAGTCACCCATGCTACGGGCGACTCCGTCGTGCACACTACTATGCAACTGCAGTACTGTTATCGCGCAATGGCTTATGGTTGATCCGGCCAGTCAAACCAGGTTTCAGGTATGTACTGACAACTGCCTTGCGGGAGCGATGAGTCAGGGCAATACCCAGCCGGTGCGAGCCAGCATACGGGTCA
>CBDUNQ010000025.1:0-11642 GCA_965368625.1 uncultured Gammaproteobacteria bacterium | reverse complement strand
AGTTGGGTGGGAGTGAGCCACAGGAATTGGCGATGGCGGCCCGCATCGGCGAAGACTGGGGCTACCGGGAAATCAATCTCAATGTGGGATGCCCCAGCGACCGGGTTCAATCGGGACGTTTCGGGGCCTGTCTGATGGCGGAGCCGGAACGGGTCGGTGAATGTGTGGCGGCCATGAAGGCCGCGGTCTCCCTGCCGGTTACCGTGAAATCCAGAGTGGGTATTGACCATCAGGAGCATTACCGGGATTTCTCGGATTTTATACACACGGTGGCGCAAGCCGGATGTGAGACCTTTATTGTCCATGCACGAAAGGCCTGGCTTCAAGGGCTGAGCCCCAGGGAAAACCGTGATATTCCTCCGCTGCAGTATGATTGGGTTTACCGAGTGAAGCGGGAGAATCCCCAGTTGGAAATCATTTTGAACGGGGGGATCGGTGATATACAGCAGGCCCAACAACACTTGCGCCAGGTGGATGGCGTCATGCTGGGAAGGGAGGTGTATCATAATCCCTATCTACTCGCCCGGGTGGATCATTTGCTGTATGGCGATTCCCATGCCGTACCGACCCGCGAAGAAATTATTCGCTCCCTGTATCCCTACGTGGAAGAGCACCTGCAGCAGGGTTTGTATCTCAAGCATATCACCCGTCACCTCCTGGGATTGTATCAGGGGGAAACCGGTGCCAAGGCCTGGCGGCGGGTATTAAGCCAACAGGCGCATAAACCCGGAGCTGGTATTGAAGTAGTGGAACAAGCCCTGGATGCAGTACGCCAACAAGTGGAAAGAGCTGGGCGTGTGTCCGTTTGACAGGGACTATCCATATTGAACCCACCGGCCTCGTGATTGGCTCAGGGGCGTCCTCGCCATTGTGTGGCATAAGCGGCATAAATAGGTGGCGTACAGGGATAAATCTTTCTATGATTATGTGATCATAAGGAAATATGCCCGGCGGATATCGGAATCGTCAGGGACAATAGGAGGGGTGTGCTGTGCAATGGACTGTTTCTGAACGTTCCGTTTTTTTCTCGTTTGTCGTGGTATCCATTGTTTTCGTGTTTTCATTACCCGTCACGCTATACGCTCAGTCTGTGCCTGTGGGAAGTCCCAGCTATGATCGTAGCCAGGATAGTGCAATGTTTGTGTGGAGTGATGCCCCGGGCCATTGGAAATTGCGTGCCAGTGGTGGTGCTACCAGTACACGATACACTGGAACACTAGTGGCAAACAAAGGCTTTACCCGGGCCATTGGTACTTCCCTGGAGAGCAGTGACACGTTGGATAGCACGAATCCGACCCTGATCCGTTTTGAGCTTTCGGTTACCGGAGAATGGGAGGATGGCATTGATTTTCAAGTGCCACCAGGAAGTGATGTCTGCATGAACCTGGAAAGCAGTGATTACCCCTCCGGGCAAACCGTGCACGTGCTGCTTGGCCCGGACCGGGAGCCTGTTGCGGTTCCCCTCAACCTTAATGACAAACAGCCATGTCAGGCCTTCACCCCCATGGGTGAGCCATTATATGACCCGGCCACGGATACCAGTATCTTTCTCTGGAGCAGTGAGAAAAACACCTGGCATCTGCGCGCAACAGCAGGAGTGGATTCCGTGGTCTACAAAGGGCGGGTGGAATCCAGCCTGCCATTGCTAAGTGTCAAGCCGGTTTCATTGGAAGGCACCGATTCGATTCTGGTGCGCAATGAAAAATACCTTCATTTCGACTTGAATCTCATGGCGGGTTTTCGTGATGGCTTCGATTTTGTGCTGGATGACAATGCCACTGCCTGTTTCCGCCTCAACCGCCGGGATTCCAGTCCCGGTGTCGGCGTCATGCTGGGTGCGGCACGTACCCCCATGGATAAACCTTTTGATTTGCATACCCTGCGTGCCTGCGATGTACCCTATAACCTGGTGGTGATCCTTACCGATGACCAGCGTTTTGACAGCCTCTGGGCCATGCCGAATCTGCAAAGGTATCTGCTGGATGAAGGCGTGAGTTTCACCAATGCCTATATTACCACTCCACTTTGTTGTCCCGCCCGCGCCAGTATCTATTCTGGTGGATTCTATGCCCATAACACCGGAGTGTTGAGGAACTCCGGTGACAATGGAGGTCCGGATCTTTTTGAAGATCTGGAAAGTATGCCGCGCCTGCTACAGAAACAGGGCTATAAAACCATGTTCACGGGGAAATATTTTGCACTCTATGCGGGATATCCCGGAGGAGTGAAGGTGGCGCCCTATATTCCACCAGGCTGGGACCAGTTCATCGGGCGAAGTATCTATGCCACCAAGCGTGACTGGTGGGATTTTGAATATGCGCAGGGCAGTACCACGGATCTTCCCATGATGGGGACCACCCTTCATCCAAAAGGGCAGTACACTACGTACTTTGAACGGGATCAGGTGCTGTCCTTCATCGATTCCGTGGGTAACAATCCCTATTTTGTACTGTTGAGTACCACTGCACCTCATGACCCGGCCATGCCTGCTGTGGAAGACGCGGATTTATTTGCCGACTATGTGTATCGGGAGCGTGGCTATGGTGAAACCGATTTAAGTGATAAACCCCAGTGGGTTCATGAGAAAAAAGGGCGCGCCTATGATGATGACTTTATACGGCGCCAATTGCAGACGCTGCAAGCCGTTGATCGCTCTGTTGCTTCCATCGTGGAAAAAGTAACTTCCACGGGTATGTTGGATCGCACCGTTTTTCTCTATCTTTCCGATAATGGGTTTCTTTGGGGCGAGCATGGTTTATGGGGGAAGGCCAAGCCCTATGAAGAAGCCGTACGGGTTCCCTTTGTGGTACGCATGCCCGGTCTGGTGCCGCGTCTGGATAATCACCTGGTAGCCGCCAATCTGGATCTCGGTGCTACCCTGTTTGCCCTGGCAGGCATCGATAAACCCAGCGATGGAATGAATCTTTTACCTTTGTTGCGTAATGAAAACCCCAGTTGGCGTGAAGAGTTGCTGCTGGAAAGTTTTGGCTACCACCCGGGTGGTGACGGTGTATGGGCCGCCTTGCGAAGTGGTCCATGGAAGTATATTGAAAATCCTGGACAGCGCAGCGAGCTTTATCATCTGGATGCAGATCCCTATGAGCTGGATAACAAATCCGGGGATCCAGCGTATGCCCAGCAACTCGAAACCCTAAGGGCCCGGCTTGAGCCTATGAAGGGGTTGAATATTCTTACCTTTCCGGATGCGGTTCCCAGGGGCAGGGTGGGTGAAGCCTATCACCTGCAGCTTACCGCATGGGGAGGCAGCCAACCTTATCGCTGGCGTATACAGGAAGGTGCTTTACCCTTGGGGCTGGTCCTGAATGACAATACCGGTGTTGTTAGTGGTATCCCGTTACAACCGGAAACGACCGAAGTCAGTTTCCGGGTAGAGGGGCTGGGTCTGGAAACCTATAGCCTGCGTCAGGAGAATTTCGTTAGCCAGACCATGAAGATGATTATTGAATAAGCAGAAGTGGTTTTAATGGAAAGTGCTTGCTTCGGGCGATGACGCAACACCAGGTGGCAAAGGTTTACATTGGTAATTTTACCAACTGATGGAAGCGTTACTCTATGATGCCCAAGCCCTCGATCGAGGGCTTGGGCGGTTCCTGCAATGGTGATCAGGGATGGATCCAGGGTAGGTTAAGGTACCGGGTGGTGCAACACGATGGTGCAGTTGGATACCCCGATGCCGTTGAAGTTTGGTTCAAAGACAAAAGTACCATTCAGACAAAGCGTGCCAACCATATTGGCGTAATTACCTTCGCCAGAGACTTCACGCATTCCTGCGCAGCCTCCCATGCGTAAGGAAAGCTTGCCACCGGTTACCTGTGGATCCTGGGCCTGGCCCACTCCGGTAAAGGCGCGTCCGGTCAGTTCCATGCCATCCGTGATTTCAAAAAGGCTGCCGCCATTGGACATCTGGAAAGTACGCATGGTCCAGGGCAGTGTTGGCGGTAGCGTGTCCCAGGGTTGGGCCGGGAGTGCGAAGAAACTGGCATCAAACACCGGTTCGGCAATGACGGAACCCACTCTATTGAGGGCACCGATGGTAACCCCGTCACCCGGGTACACGATGGTGGCATAGGTGGGGCCTGAAATGGGATAGCGAATATCCTTGATATTACTGAATCCACCACAGGCCGTCATATAATTCGGGTCGTCGGTCATGGATCCATCCTGGCAGATATAACCACCAATCTGGCCGCGAACATCGGAAACGCTGTTGAGTACCGTAAGACTGTCCGGGTTGGGGTTGAAACGGACCCAGCTTTTCCAGAGGTTACGATTGGCCTGGGCCGTGTTACAGATTAACGTCAGGGAAGTGATGGTAAATAGACAGGCAAGATAATTTCGAATCATGTTGTTCTCCTCGCTGTAATTATAGATTTGCTGCATGAGTGACTGCGCCACCAATGTAGTCAATCCACTAGAGTGGTGCAAGAATTTGGGTGCAGAATCCCAATGACTGGATTGTGCTGATGTGAACAGGGAATATAAGTCTCAAATAGGTGACAGTTTTCTCTATGTCAGTGGCAAAGTTTTGTCGCGTTCTACGATGGAATCACTTGGGGCTGGCATTCTATAAGGAGGAAGGGCAAGGCGGGGCATGGTGATCACCATGCCTTCAATACCCGCAGTAGTAACCAGTGATCGGATGACCGATCTTTATTATCTTTTACTAATGGTGAAATCATATCAGTAGTGCACACAGAACACCGTCTGCCCGGCGGTTTCGGGTAAATGGAAGCCGTTTCAGCTGGAGAAAACGAGAGACAAATGGCTGCCATCTCCAGGCGATACGCAGAGACGGATCCTCATCCAGGAAATGGTATTCGGGGAAGTAGGGTTTTCAGATGGTAGGTGCAAGAAGTCAGAAATAAAAATGCCTTGGGGGAAAAGGGTTTACTGCTCATGACCTTTGATGAATACTACGCCGGACTATCGGCAGACGATCTTACAGCGATTCCCATGCATGCCACCTTACCCCGGCTAGTAAATACTGACTTTCCACCATTGAAGCGAGGTACCCTCGAGACCCTGCAAGTGAACCTGGGCTATACCTGCAATCAATCCTGCCTTCACTGCCATGTCAATGCCGGGCCCGGGCGCAAGGAGCAGATGGGCTGGAATATCATGGAGTCAGTGCTGCATTTTCTGCAGACCCACAAACTGGCTCACCTCGATCTCACGGGTGGCGCACCGGAGATGAATCCTCATTTTCGACGATTGGTAACGTCGGCACATGCCTTGGGGGTGCGCATCACTGATCGCTGTAATCTGACCATTCTTGAAGAGCCTGGTCAGGAAGACCTGGCTGCGTTTCTTGCCCATTATAACGTGGAAATCATTGCCTCCTTACCCTGCTATCTTGAAGAAAATGTGGATGCGCAACGCGGCACCCATGTATTTCAGCGCAGTATTGCCGGTTTACGCAGACTCAATGCATTAGGTTATGGGAATGGCGGGTCTGAAAAAATTCTGAAGCTGGTGTTCAATCCACAGGGTCCGCAGTTACCGCCCCCTCAACAGGGCCTGGAACAGGACTACAAACGCCATCTGTATTCTCTCTATGGTGTTGAATTCGACCAGTTGCTGACCCTGGCCAATATGCCGATTCAACGGTTTGGAAGTACGCTGATTTCCAATGGTGGCTTTCAGGAATACATGGCCATGCTAAAGGGTGCGCATCGAAATGAAAACCTTGCCGGTGTTATGTGCCGTTCTCTGATCAGTATCGATTGGCAGGGGTATGTATATGACTGCGATTTCAATCAAATGCTGAAACTTACCCTTCCCTGGCGGCAACAAACACAGGTACATATTCGTGACCTGTTGCATGCAAATCTGGAAAGTAACCCCATTCGTATTGCGGATCACTGCTATGGCTGTACAGCTGGACAGGGCTCCAGCTGTGGCGGTGCATTGTCAATCTGATCAATCTCACAGGATCATACTATGGATATCGAAACCACTGTATTGGCCCGTTACTCGGAAGGTGCCAGGGAACGGCAGGAAGCCCTGTGTTGCCCGGTACGCTATGATCCCGATCTACTTCGAATCATACCCGATGAAATCCTGGAAAAGGATTATGGATGTGGTGATCCCTCCGCCTATGTACGTACTGGAGATGTAGTGCTGGACCTGGGCTCGGGAGGAGGAAAGATCTGTTACCTGGCGGCACAGCTGGTTGGTGAAGAAGGGCGTGTGATCGGTGTGGATATGAATGATGACATGCTTGCCCTGGCGCGAAAATATCAGTCCCGGATGGCCAAGGCATTGGGCAATGACCGCGTCAGCTTTAAAAAAGGTCAGATTCAGAATCTTGCCCTGGATCTGGATGGGCTGGATGAATACCTGAGGGGTTCACCGGTGTGCACGCAAAATGATTATCAGCGCCTGTGTGCCTGGCAGGAACAACAGTGCAAGGAGCGGCCATTGATTGCAGATGCCTCGGTGGATCTGGTGATTTCCAATTGCGTACTGAACCTGGTTCAGGATGCAGATAAGCAGCAACTGGTTCGTGAAATATTCCGCGTGCTCAAGCCCGGCGGCCGTGTTGCCGTTTCCGATATCATCAGTGATGAAGCATGCGGGGAAGAATTGAAACAGAATCCCGAATTGTGGAGTGGTTGCCTTTCCGGTGCCTTCCAGGAAACCGCCTTTCTGCAAGCCTTCAGTGACGCGGGGTTTGTGGCAGTGAAATATGATCAATGGGATCCCGAAGTGTGGCGGGTAGTGGAAGGGATCGAATTTCGCTCGGCGCTGTTGACGGCGGTAAAACCCGCCATGAGCATGCCTATGGACCGCGGACATGCCGTGATGTACCGCGGGCCCTATGCTCAGATTCGCGATGAAGAGGGTCAAGTCTACCCGCGTGGTGTGCGCATGGCGGTATCGGATCACACCTTCGCTCTCCTGACCAGCGATGTATATGATAATGATTTCATCGGTTTTACTCCCGCCAGGATGCCAGCCCCCAGGCAATGGTGTTCCAGTGCGCATGGACCCAGACCCGTATCGGAAACCCGGGGTGGCGTCCAGAGTGGCTCATCGGCCAAAGGTTGCTGTGGATGAAGCCGGGCATCTCCGTCATCGTTCCGGTGCTCAATGAAGAGCAGAGGATTGTATCCGCCTTGCAGGCATTGCAAGCCTTGCGCCATGCCGGGCATGAAGTGATTGTGGTGGATGGAGGTAGTGTCGATGCTACCTGTAGCATGACGAATGGTCTTGCTGATCAGCTATTGCACTGTGCCCCGGGCCGGGCCCGTCAAATGCAACTGGGGGTTAGCCATGCAAGTGGAGAGCTGTACTGGTTTGTGCATGGTGATACCCTGGTGAGTGAAGCCGCAATCCGGGAGATACAGAAGCTGGCCGAAAGCGGATCGCCCGTCTGGGGGCGCTTTTGTGCAAGTCTTTCCGGTCATTCCTGGTTTTTCCGGGTTATTGAATACATGATGAATGTCCGTTCCCGCTGGACGGGCATCGCTACGGGTGATCAAGCCCTGTTCATACACAAATGCCTCTATAGCGAAGTAGGGGGATGGCCTGGCTATCCATTAATGGAAGACATTGCCATCAGTCGCCGACTGCGAAAACGGCAAGCCCCATTCTGTTCTTCGGCGCGAGTGGAAACGTCCAGCCGACGCTGGGAGACGCAGGGTGTTATCCCTACCATACTATTGATGTGGAGCTTGCGATTGGCTTATTTCATCGGCGTTTCCCCGGAACGTCTTGCACCATTGTATACACGTAAATAATGAATGCATTGCCGGTTCGGGTTCTGGTTTTTGCAAAAGCCCCTACACCGGGTGCCGTGAAAACCAGGCTTTTTCCCGTATTAAGTGCCCATGAGTCAGCAGCCCTGCATGCGGGTATGGTCGTGCACACTCTGCAGCGTTTGGCGCTATCCACAGAATGGGAAACGGCCCTGTATTGCAGCCCTGACCCGAAAATGGATTTTTTTTGTGAACTTGGGCAGCGGTTTTCCTGTGCATGCCTGCCCCAGAAAGGGCAGGATCTGGGGCAGCGGATGGCGAATGCCATCCATGCAACGCTGGCAGAAGGGTATTGGCCCATTGTGGTTGGTACCGATTGCCCGGATATCAATGAAGGAATTATACGCAGCGCGATTAAAGCCTTATGCGAAGGCAGCGATGCCGTACTGGTTCCAGCCGAAGATGGCGGGTATGTATTGCTGGGCGTAAGGCAGGCACAAGACACCCTTTTTGAGGGTGTGGAATGGGGTACGGAACGTGTGCTGCAACAAACACGCGATCGCCTTCAGCAGCAGGCTTGGCGCTGGTGTGAGTTGAAAACCCTGTGGGATCTGGATCGTCCAGCAGACTTGATCCGCTACCAGAACCGGTTTATGCCCGAAGTCTGATGTGGAATCTTGACAAGGGCCATGTATTATCCGGTAAATGAGAGTGATCTGGGAATTTACCAAGCATCGCCCTGGCCCTAATGGCAAGGCTGTGCTTTCAATCTCCCCGGCAGTGTATAAGGCGGGTTTTCAGGTGCCAGGCCCAGAAATGATGTGCTGCCAGGAGTTGTAAGTAATCAGTAACTCCTTGTATCTCTATAGCTTGATTGGAAGATCCGCTACACTATCTGTCGTCCAGTCGGCAGGGTTCATTGCTATTTTATTTCCATTCCATGAGGTAATTCATGAGCAATTCACGCTATTTTTTCTTGATCGTACCGCTTCTTCTGTGTGCCTGTTCCGAACCCCAGGATCCGCAAATTTCGGAAGAGGATCGGATTTTTGACAGTCAGCGTAAAGCCCTGGAAAAGGCCAAAGGTGTGGAGGATATGATGAAAGAAAACCTCAAGGCACAGGAAAGTATGCTGGAAGATCCGAGCCACCAATAGCACCCAGCTGTGAACCTTTCCAGTGTAGTCCCCGGCAGGGAAAATCGGGAGTGCCCCTGTGGTAGCGGTATGCCCTATGCGGGTTGCTGTGAGCCACTGCATTTGCGATCTCATGCGGCCCAGTCTCCCGAGCAATTGATGCGTTCCCGTTATAGTGCCTTTGTGCTTCACTGTTGGGATTATCTTCAGGAAACATGGCATAAAAGCACCCGGCCGATACCATTCTCTCCGATGGGTGCGGAACTTCCGGCATGGCTTGGACTGGAAGTGCTGTCTCAGGAATGGGACCCACAATCTGATGAAGCCTATGTGGAATTCAAGGCTTTTTTCCGGCATCAGAATGCACCGCAAGCCCTTCACGAAAAAAGCCGTTTTCTGCGTGAAAACGGCCGTTGGTATTATCTTGATGGTGAGCAGTATCCCGTACCACCAGGAGCATTGCCAACCAGAAATGCCCCATGCCCCTGTGGAAGTGGCAAGAAATTCAAGCGTTGTTGCGGTCAATAGGTAACCATGAAAGAGATTCATACCATAAGCGATTTTTTTGCACGCACCCATACGGCATTTCAGGTCTTCGATATGGGCAGGAGGATAATTCCTCTTTCAGACCACAGTTTTACTGAATTCGAAAATTTCAAATCGTCCTATGCATTTCCACTGCAGCAACAGGCCTGGTTGGGGTTATTGGCATGGGATGCCCATAGCGATAATGATCATTTTATCTGGTTTCTGCGGTTGCCTCTGGATGAATTTGCCTGTCTGGTTCCCGCCGCCCGTCATGATTTTATTTATCGTCTGCTTACCCAGTTGGGGTCGAGCCTGGATAACGATGCGGATTCGATGCCGCAAAGTATGGAGGAAAGCCCTTATGGTTTTACCCCCAAACAAAATCGCATGGCCATCTTTCATGCCAAGGCTTCACGTCTTGGCGACCAGGCACCCAGTCGTTACTATGCCGCAACACGTGATTACCTGGCGGGTTCCCTGGGTTTTGATCAATGGCAGTTTCTGGGAGTGCAGGGTCTGGCGGATGTGAGCGCCCGCTGGGACCTGGACGATAACCTCCAACGCCTCTGTGGCGCCATACCCATGATGCCGGAGACTCCCTGGACAGTATTGAGCGAGTGCCTGGAAAATGAAGTCCTGGATAGCGCTTTAACCGGTGTAATTGTAACGCGCATAGAACAGGCCCTTGCCGCTACCAACGTCTCCAGTGTGGAAATTGTCAACGGAATACGGGCCATCTCCCATGCAGAAGCGACTCAGGCGCGGCAAAATCTGCTGGATTCCCTGTTACACCATGCCATTGCCAGGGATGTGCAGATATTGGCGGCGATTTCGGGTCGGTGCTGGGAGGATTTGCAGGAAGCGCATCTGGCGCTGGCTTACCTGGAAGCCCTGGCCCGTTGCACTCAGGGACAGGATATTTTCCCAGCGGTGCTGGCAGACCCGTTGGTGGGTAATCTCAGGTTCTGGAACGTGAGGGTAAAGGATAAAACAGCTCCAGTACTTCATCGAAATCATGTGCGGAATCGATAATGATTCCTTCCAGATCTGCCTTTGCCAGTCCCTTGTGTGCCCACACCGCCGTATCTGCTGGAATTTCCGCAATTACCAAGCCTTCTTCCAGCGCCCTTCGCGGGTTAAGCAGAGCGCCATAGGGGTCATAGTAGGGGGAGGGGTGCATGCTGTCAGCATGTTCGAGATAATGGGTGATGGCATTGGCGAGGTGCACAATGGCTGCTTCCAGGCGGGCTTCCTCGGCATCCTGCGGATGGTGATGGTGGCGCACTGCGGCATAAAGACTCGGGGGCAGCTGCCAGAATTTCAATAATTCCGCGCCGGCCTCTGCGTGATCAAAGCCGAGAATGGCACGTTCCACGTCGCACAGATTATCCTGATGATGGGCGCGCTCCGAGGCAAGAATTTCATTGGATTCCTCAGGCAGGCGCATGAAGATCAACAGGCGTCCCACATCATGCAGCAAGCCGGCGGTAAACAGGCGCTCGTTGTGTAACACATTGCAGGACTTGGCCAGTTTTCGTGCCACCAGACCAGTGAAGACACTGTGTCGCCAGAATGACACCATATCCATCCGCTCGGCGGGGATATCGGCAAACAACTCCGTGGCGGAGGCGGCCAGGGTGATGTTCCGCAGCTCGGCAATACCTACCAGGCTTACTGCTCGGGAAACCGTTTCCACCTTGGCGGAAAACCCATAAAAGGCACTGTTTACCAATTTCAGAAGTTTCGTGGTGAGGGCCGTATCCTGACCAATCAACTGGCCCAGATCTTCTGCCCCACAGCGGGGGTCATCCGCCATGCTTTGCACCTGCATACAGACTTCCGGCAGGGAAACCAGCTGAACGTTATCACGAACAAGGCTTTCCGGGGTGCGGCTCATGGGGGCTCCAGTGGTATCCTCAGGGTCGGTGGAATCCGTCGTATGATAGTTTAATTGTCTATTCATCAATAGCTTAGCCAATATTGATTGTGGAGGGTTGAACGTATAACCCAATTCATCGGCGCGCCGTGGAAAATCTTGCAGAATCTTTCTTGTGGTTGGGGCTGGGAATCAACTCCTGAAATGGATATAATAATACCTACATACGTTCTGAACTGATTCGACCCACTTTTGAATAAAAACCGATCAGCAGTGCGTGTGAATTCCATACGGGGCATAGACTGGGAGCGCGAACACTACCGCTACCCTACGATAAAGAACATGGCCTTTTTACGAAACAGCACCAGTAAGACCTTTTCAT
>CBDUNQ010000024.1:0-11693 GCA_965368625.1 uncultured Gammaproteobacteria bacterium | reverse complement strand
TTTCCTTACCTCCAAACGTTAGATGGAGGTGTCAACATTATCGGGGCAAGATTCCCCTCTTCCCTTTTTCATTTGTTTGGAGTGGGTGTCTTATTAGTATTATTTGTAATTACTATTTTTCTGGACACCGGTGCATTGCCAGGCTCTCCTCAAAGTCCATACAGCCAGGGCAAAAGCCAGGTAAACGTCAGCCACATGATCAGTGTCAGGGGTATGCCGGCACGCATGAAATCCGTGAACTGGTAACCACCGGCACTCATCACCAGCAAGTTGGTTTTATAGGCAATGGGCGTCGCATAGCTCATGTTGGCGCCAAACAGCACCGCCAGCACGAAGGGTTCTGCAGGCAAGCCGATTTGCTGTGCGATACCAATGGCAATGGGGGTGCCGATCACGGCGGCGGCATTATTGGAGACGATATTGGTCATGATGGCCATCAACAGCATCAAGCCGCTGAGCAATACCCGCGGGGATGCACCCGCCGTGGCGGCAACGAACAGTTCGGCCAGATAATCAGCCCCGCCGGTTTTCAGCAGCGCGGAACCCAGCGCCAGACTGGCCACCACAATCATCACCACTTGTGTATTCAGTGCCCGGGTGGCTTCGCGCCAATTCAGTACCCCGCTCACAAGCATCAGTAGCACACCGCAGACAGCGCTGATGGCAATGGGCAGAATTCCCAGCGCGGAAACAAGAATAATGGCAGCCATCAACAACACTGCCAATGGGGCCTTGCGGGTACTGGGAAGATCGGATGTGGCATCCAGCACCAATAAATCGCCGCGCCGTTTGAGATCGGCAATCTGCTCGCGCGCCCCCTGAATCAACAGTACATCACCGATTTCCAGTACCACGTCCGAAATACTTTTCTGTCGTGTATGTTGCTTCCAGCCGGGCCGGTGTAATGCCAGGGTAACCAACTGATAGCGCTCCGCGAAGCGCGTCTGCGCCAAGGTGCTATCCACCAGGGGAGAGCCCTGAATCACCACGACCTCGGCCACCTGCTGATCTTCTGAGGCCAGCGGGTGTTCATCATCCACCGGTTCGTTGCCTGAATACAAAGTGGCACCCAGGGCCGTTTCAAAGGCTTTCAGCTTATCGGGGGCATCGCTGAGCAGTAATCGGTCACCTGCGAGAATCACTACATCGGGAAACGGCATTAAAAAGGTTTTTTCGGCACGCATGATGCGTGAAACACGCATATCACCACCGGCTTGTTTCACGCTCTCGGACAGGGTCTTTCCATCGGCATAGCTCCCCTCAGGAATGAGCATTTGCGCGGTGAAAATCCGTGGCGACAAGTCTTCCAGATCGGACTTTCGTTGCGGCAGCAGTAATGGAGCAAGCAGCCATAAATAAAGAATGGCAATGCCGCCGGCAACCATTACCGGCACCACAAAGTCGAACATTTCCAGACGGCGCATCCCCATATCGGCAGCCACGCTCACCACCAGCAGATTGGTTGAAGTTCCGATGGTGGTACTCATTCCACCAATCAGGGTGGCGAACCCCATGGGCATGAGCACACCGGAAACCGGGGTTTTGGTGCGCACCGAAACAGTAATCAAAATGGGCAGCAGCAAGACCACAATAGGCACATTGTTCACAAATGCACTCAGCACAGCACCGATGACAAGTGTCAGCAACAGGGTAAAGCGCGGCGCCACACCCCAGAAACGCGCCAGCGTACGACCAACCGGCTCCAATGCGCCGGTGCGTACCAGTCCCTGGCCGGCAATCATTAATGCACATACCGCTACCAGGGCTTCATGACCGAAGCCGGAAAAGAAGTCGATGGCATGAAGGGTTGTATCGCCCGAATGATAGGGGAAGAGTTCAAACCCCACCGCGATGGCCACCAGTACGAACAGGCTGGAGGATTCCAATGAAATGCGTTCGCGGGTAAACAACACCAGTGCCAGCAGGGTAAGCGCAAGTACTGCCAGTGCATGTTCATTGGGTAGGGGAATCGATGCCATTGATCACTGCCTTATACAAGATGTAAGGTGATTTCCATCAGTTGGCTTGGTTTGTAGTGTGCGTCATGGTTGCATGGCGTGAACAAGTTTGCAATTACGGTCCACAAGCCGGATGGCATTCGAGCATCATGAAAGGTAAGTCGTTTATCGTGTGGAAACCACCTGCGCATCCAGGGCACCGGGCCCCGTCTCAGGTGCCGGTGCCGCCTCCATTGCCCGTGATTTGGCAATCAGCATGTATAGCGACGGCACCACAAACAGGGTGAACAGGGTTCCGATGGCCATGCCACCCACCAGTACCAGGCCAATGGAATTGCGTGCCGCAGCCCCCGGCCCATCCACCAGGGTCAAGGGGAAGTGACCGGCCACCGTGGCGACCGAAGTCATCAACACCGGGCGCAGGCGGGTCATGGAGGCTTCCTTGATGGCAGCCAGTTTTTCAGCGCCACCCTCTTGCAGCTTATTGGCGAATTCAACGATCAGAATGCCATTCTTGGCAATCAAGCCCACCAGGGTGACCAGGCCCACCTGGGCGTAGATGTTCATGGTGGTGGTCCAGTCATTGGTCCAGTATGGCAGGGAATCATTGGGCATTTTCAACACCGTGAACACCATAGCACCGAACATGGCCAATGGCACGGATCCCAACAGGATCACAAAGGGATCGCGGAAAGAATTGAATTGCACGGCCAATACCAGAAAGATCATCAGAATCGCCAGGCCCAGTGCAGGAAGAAACTTGCCGCCTTCGGTGCGCAGTTGGCGTGACTCGCCGGTGTAGTCGATGGTATAGCCCGGCGGCAAAATCTCCTGTGCAGCGGTTTCCAGTACTTTCAATCCATCGTCCAACTGCGCCGACATACCGGAAAGCTTGACGGCGTTGAGTTGCTGAAAGCGATTCAGTGAACGGGGCACAGTGCTGTCGCTCAGGGTGGCAATACTGTCCAGGGGCAGCAGTTGGTTATCCGGACCGGTGATATAGATGTCTTTGAGTTGTTCCGGATTGAGGCGCTCCGCCCGCGCAATTTGCGGAATGACTTTATACGCACGTCCTTCAATATTGAAGCGGTTGACGTAATTTCCCCCCAGGGCGGCCGCCAGGTCGGCACCCACTTGCGCATTATTCAAACCAAGGGCTGCGACCTTTTGGTGATCGATGACGATCTGCGACTGGGGTTGATCGTACTTCAAGTCGATCACCGGTGGAAAATAAAAGAGGCCGCTTTCCATCGCCTTTTGCTGCAGTTGCTCCGCCACCTTGAGCATCTGTTCCGGTTCCGCCGTGGAAGTGATCAGGAATTCAATAGGAAAATTACCGCCACCAGGCAGAGCCGGCGGGCGCGAGGCAAAGATCTGCAAACCCGGAATGGCAAACAACTGGGCCTGCATATCGGGCAGGATCTCCGTGATACTGCGCTCACGCTGATCCCAGGGTTTCACCACCATGCCACTGAAGCCTCCGATGCCGAGGGCAGCCGCAAAGGGGTCGGAAGGAGACAGCAGTAACTGGAAAGTGATTTCGCGCTCCGGTGCCGACAAAAACACTTGTTCGGCCGCATGACCGAAGTGTTCCTTTTGATCCGCCGAGGCATCGGCGGCATTTTCCACAATGCCGAACATAAAGCCCTGGTCTTCCATGGGCGCCAACTCTTTGGGTGAAAACAGGTACATGGGTACCGTGGCCAGACTGAGTACCACCCACACCGTGTACACTGCCGGGCGCCGGTGTAGGCTGTACTCCAGCACCCGCCCATAGCGCACCCGCAAGCTATCGAAATGATGATTGACCCATCCGGTGAAACCACGTTCTTCGCGCTCGGCGCTGCGCAACAGCTTCGACGCCATCATGGGAGACAGGGTCAGTGCCACAATGCCGGAAATGACCACGGCACCGGCCAGCGTGAGGGCAAATTCGCGGAACAGGGCCCCGGTCAAGCCACCTTGCAAACCGATAGGCGTGTATACCGCCGCCAGGGTAATGGTCATGGCGATGACCGGCCCGATGAGTTCGCGGGCGCCGATCAGCGCCGCATCAAATGGCGTGCGGCCCTCGCGCAGATGACGTTCCACGTTTTCCACCATGACAATGGCATCGTCCACCACCAGACCGACCGATAGAACGATGGCCAGCAAGGTCAGCAAATTGAGTGTGAAGCCAAAGGTCTGCATCAGAAAGATGCCGCCGATGAGGGACACGGGAATAGCCACCACGGGCACCAGCACGGAACGGACTGACCCCAGGAACAGGAAGATCACGATCACCACAATGGTAAGCGTATCCGTGAGTGTCTTGACTACTTCATGGATGGCATTATTGACGTATTCGGAGGTATCGTAACCGAGATCCACATCCAGTCCACGCGGCACATCCTGCTTGATATCCTCCAGCTCATTGCGCACCCGGTTGACTACATCGATGATGTTGGCATTGGGCTGTGCATGTACACCGATGAATACCGCGCTTTGACCATTGAAGCTGACACGGGTGTCATAATCCTCTGCACCAAGCTCCACATCGGCCACGTCACGCAGTCGCACGATGGTGTCATTCTGTTGCCGGATCACCAGATCACGAAACTCTTCCACCGTGTGCAAATCGGTATTGGTCGTCAGATTGACCTGCACGAAGGCACCCTTGGTGTTGCCAACCGCCGCCAGATAATTATTGGCCGCGAGTGCATTGCGTACTTGCGCGGGACTGATCTGCATGGAGGCCATTTGTGCCGGTTTCAGCCACACCCGCATGGCAAAGGTGCGTGCACCGTAAAATTCCGTACGCTGTACACCGGTCAGAGCCGCCAGACGCGGTTGCACCATGCGCACCAGGTAATCGGTAATCTCGCTCTGGTTGAGGGTTTTAGAGGAGAAACTCAAGTAAGCGGCGGCGAATTCCGAATCCGCCGACTGCACACTGATGGAGGGTACCTCGGCCTCGGGTGGCAAATCATTCCGAACCTGGTTGACCTTGGCGGTGATGTCCGCCAGAGCCTTGGTGGAATCGTAATTCAATTTCAGCCGGGCGGTGATCAGCGACAGGCCAAGCAGACTTTTTGACTCCACGTAGTCAATGCCATCGGCGGCGGAAATGGCACGCTCCAGGGGCGTGGTAACGAAACCACGCACCAGTTCGGCACTGGCACCCACATACGCCGTGGCGATAACCACTGAAGCGTTTTCGCTACGCGGATACTGGCGCACACTCAGCGATGACCAGGCCTGCAAGCCGGCAGCAATAATAACGATGCTGACCACCAGGGCCAGCACGGGCCGGCGCACGAAATGATCGGTAAAGGTATTCATACTCGGCTGCCGTTCAGCTATTGTCGGGCCGCGGTGCCGACTGGAATTCCGGGGCCAGGCTATTATCGATCACCACCGACATGCCCGGGCGCAATTTGAAGGCACCGGTGGACACGATCTGTTCACCGGCCTCAAGGCCCTCGTTGACCACCACGAAATCGCCGCGCCGCGCACCCAGGCGCACGAACTTTTGTTGCACCACCAGTGGCTTCTTACCATCGGCACCGGCTTCCTCCCCCTCTTCAATGACAAACAGGGAATCACCGTAGGGAGCATGCAGTACAGCGGTTGCGGGAATCACCAGCACGCGGTCGGTGCGATCGAGCAACAATGCGATCTCGACGAACATGCCGGGCCGCAAGCGGCCATCAGCGTTGTTCAGCGTGGCTTGCACACGGACATTGCGGGTGGAGCTATCGATATCCGGATTAATGGCCGTGATACTGCCTTCAAAGCCCTGCTCGGGATAGGCATCGGTGCTGACATTTACCCGTAAGCCGTTGCTGAGATCACCCAATCGTTGTTGCGGCACGGAAAAGTCCACATACAGGGGATCCAGCGATTGCAGCGACACCACCGGACTACCCTTTTCCAGAAACTGGCCGATGCTGATCTGCCGAATGCCGAGATGCCCGGCGAACGGTGCGCGCACGGTCTTTTTGGCGATCACCGCCCGCAGGTTATCCACCTGGGCATTGGCCTGCTTGAGATTGATGGCTGCAGCATCATAATCGGCCTGGGAGATCGTGCGCTTGTCGATCAGACCTTCGGCACGTTTGAATGAGGCGCGTGCCAGTTCGGCGTTGGCTTCGGCCACACGCAATTGTGCCTGTTCCACCTCGGCATCCAGTTGCAGCAACTCATCGCCGGCCTGCACCCGGGCACCGGGTTCGAAATGGATCTTGCGTACCACACCCTCGGCCTCCGTACGAATCACGGTGCCTTGCACCGCCATCGCCGTGCCAATGGAGGATATCTGCGGCTGCCAGTCTTCCTCTTGCACCTGTACCGCATTGACAGGTTGCGGCGGCATGACCTGCATGGCAGCGGCTTCCCCCATGGCACCGAACTGGGCGAATTTGATGCCGATGAGGATACCGACGATAGGTACCGCAATAAGAAGACCGAGTACGATGTAGCGCAGACGTTTCAACATGAACGGCCACCCAGGGTGCGTATACTCCCAGCCCGTATCTTATGTATATAGCCATCCATACAGCAGGTGCATCTCATGTTATTTGTTTCCTTACTGCGAGATTCCGAATGTTCTGACTTTACCCCAGGTGTGCCGATTGTCCCAGTTGGTACAATTGCAGTCAAGATAGCGATGAGCATCGCCTCATATGGACTGAATACACGAATAATCCTATAATTTGTGTATATATTGATCTTACTTGCATGACACTGGTGCCTCTCTGGAATTGGTTATGTACTGATGAGTACACACAAGGCCATGAAGAAACATTCACCCGATTCGGGTAACGCCCGCCTGCGCATGATAGAGGCTGCCCAGGTTTTATTTCATCAGCAAGGCATTCACGCCACCAGCGTGGATCATATCCTGAAAAAATCCGGCACTGGCAAGAGCCAGTTCACCCATTATTTCAAAACCAAGGATGGCCTGGTGCATGCCGTATTGCAGCATCTACACGAGTGGCTGCGTGGTGATAATGCGCCGGTCAATTACAGCGTAACAAGCTGGCAAGAGCTGGAAAACTGGTTTCGGTTTTTTGTTCGCGTTCAACAGCAACTGGGCTGCGATTGCGCCTGCCCGGTGGGCACCATCGGCAATGATCTCTCCAATGAACAGGAACTGCTACGACAGGATGTGCGCCTCATCTTCGAGTGGGTGCGTGGACAACTGGGCCGCTTCTTCGCCGAGCGCAGGGCGCTTGGCGAGCTTCCCGCCTCAGCCGACCCCGATGAATTGGCCGATTTCTGCATTGTCACCGTTCAAGGTGGTTTGCTGGTAGGAAAAATCCAACGCGACAACACGGCATTTAACAATGCTGTCAATCATGCCCTTGCTTATCTGGAAATGCTGAAGCAGTCGCCTGCTCTGCGTAATTCCAAATGACCACGCTTCTGCAACTCTATTCGTTACAGAACACTCGGCGCGCGCATATTATCTGAGGACAGCGTTATTTTCCATCATATACTCCCCTACTTACCCAGTATCCATTGACCCGGGCGAAGTTTTGCATGAACGTATCGTAAACCTCATTGCGACATACCCTATCGAGCAGACATGCTTTACTAAAGAAAGGCTCGGATGGGTTGAGCGATGATGATTAATTTCCCCCATCGGAAATCCGATTAATCAGGAATACTGACCTTTTCGAAGAAAACATCTTTTGAAAAAGGACTTGCAGGCACAATAACGTTGTGTAAAGTGACAGTTTCTCCCTTCATTTTTTCAAGGTAGTCAACCCTGCCTGGCATGTGTCCCAACTGCCAATACCCCGAAATCACCGTATTTCTTGAGTTCAATGCCCTATTCGAAATACCGCTCATGTCTTCATTTGGGTGAATGTAGAACGCCAACTGAGGCGATAGATTTTTTGCCCCCTTCAGATCACAGTCCCGTAAAGATCTGAGAGCGGTTTTTCGTTGATTGCATACCTCTGCTGCGCTCGGAGTGGTGTGCCTTACTAACACATTCAGTTTTTCAATCAGGTAAGTCTTTCCGACACCCACGTCACTTTCTGTAACAAGAGATGACTTCATGGCAGTGGAATCAGACTGGGAGCGGTATGTTTTGGTGCCTTCTGCCTCATTGGCAACGATATTCATCCTATCAAATTTACAAATTCCAATTTTATCGAGGATAGGCTGGACTCCAACCAATATTATTTTCGCTGTGTTAAGACTTTGGAAATTATTCTGTTGAAATTCGTTTGACAACGCTTTAGCCGAATCAGCCGAAGACCATTGAAACCGATTGCAATCATATTCATCAGGGCCAATTGACGAATAATGATTCCCGGCTGGCTTGAGATGCGCATACGTTTCCAGCTCTCCGATGCCGGCACGAGCCGCAACATCAAAGACTCTTCTCAGGTATTGATTATTAACTTCGGGAAATTCAACGTTTGTTTTGGAAAAATCATTTACGATCTCAACTGAAGAGGCTACGCAAAGTTTTTGATTTCGATTCAGATGGACTTGCACCTTATTCAATCGAATAAATTTTCCTCGATGTGCTGCAAAGGCCTGATCAATGTCTCGAGCCGATTTGCCGCGTAAGTCACCTACGGAAATACCATCGATATTCGGTAGGAAACTGTCAAGAAAAAGCGCATTGCATTTGATTTCCCGAGTGATCCTCGTTGTAACACCAAATACCGAAAGATTGATATACGCCTCAGCATTCTTGAGGCCCAGGCCTTCCGTCAAGGGGCTTTTCCCCTGAGAATAATTGACTCTATCCAGCCACCCGTAAAGACTCTGCCCAGTTGAGGAATCTGATATTGTTGACTGAGACAGGGATTTATTATTGCCGGGATTAGATATTGCTGCGTCTTGTACTGTTCCAGTGCCTGAGCTGTCCGCGCTTTCCCTTTCACCATCATTCTTTGATTCAGTTACTTCCATGCTTTCTTTAACTTCCTGAATCGCCTCTTGTATATCAGGGATGTTTTGCTTTATACGGTCAAATAAATTGGCTTGTGCTGCGGTAGCTGCGAATATCAATAACAAACTAAAAACAATGTGCTGTTTCAATGAAGTTCTCCTAATCGTTTTTTTTGGGATTGAATTTTATTGTTTGCTTGCTACAAATTATGACTAATTACTCATTAAGATCTGGCAAGCCACAAGGAGCCGAATCATTGCGCGGTGGTTATTTATGCCGCCCCTTCCCCTCGATTATGCTCCGGGCAATATACGACTCACCAGCGCCGGCCGATCACCAGCAGCCCACCCACACCGGAAACAAACAACCAGACTGATAGCGGCAAGGGAACGATGGTTGGATTGGAGATAATACTCAGCGGCGGCGCGTCAGGTCCTTCAAAGCTGAAACCTTCGGGTAACTCGATTCCCAGTACAGCCGTATTGAGAAAATCCACATTACCACTGGCAGCAGCCACGTCACCGATCTCACCCACGGAAATAGCACGAAAATCCTCCAGGAAGGCATGACTCGCCGAACCGGCCGCGGTCTCACCCAGGATCCAGCGATCACCACTTTGCAAGGGCACAGTCAGACTCAACTGCAGGCTCAATGCATTGGGATCCAGGCTGATGAATTGCACATCCGGGGTGAAATCAGGCAACGTGGTTTGATCCACAAGATTGCCAAAGGCGTCGTAGACCAGTACATCTTCACGAGTGAATACGCTGTTAGCATCCGGTATGACATTCTGATCATCGATATTATTGAACTGCCCACCAAGCACATAATTCAGTCCACTCAATACATCACCATTGGGTATGAGATTCAGCGATACGGAACCCAACAGTGACATGGAGGGTGCACCGAACAGATAATTGAACGCCCCGTCGACCTGTAATGTCACTGTGGCGAATGGATCGCTCGTCGTTGCCGGGCCGTTCACGGTAGCGTCGTAAATAATGTGTCCAGCCACATTCGACACAAGTCTTTCTTCATTCGTGCCTTGCACCGTGGAGATTAGATTTTCAGTGCGCGTGATGGTCGCGGGGGCATCCAGATGGTAACCGGCATAACCCCGAATCAACCCCGCACTCTGATCGATTTCGAGACTGGTGGTATGTGAGTAGCCCTCGGTACTGACAATCGGATCCAGAGCAGGATTGATAAGAATATAACCATTGGGCTCAACGTAGGTGTCCAGCCGATCGTTCGAATCGGCCGGATGAATCGAAGCACCTGCGGTAGCCATGGCCTGGACGGGTAACAAGAGTGAGCAAGAAAACAGCAGAGTAAGCAGAAAAAAAGATGGCAACGATGGGTGGTTCATGAGCCCTCCTGGCATTTCTCCCTGACAACGAGGACATAATACAGGATGTTTATGATCATGTAACCCGGAAGAAGGTAGAATTAAAACCCTTATCAATCGATTCAGCATGATGTCGTGCGGCTGAGAAATCATCTGCATAGGATCTGTTCTAAGCACCTACACTGCTCGAGAAGCAGGCATTTCCAGTACCGCTTTTAATCAACAGTAAGAAAATGGGATCGGAACACAATATGTTCTGTATTTCAGCGATAAATCATGTTTCGATCCGGTTTTTTCGAAATGACTTCCAATGGCAGAGATTGTCCGACAGTGAAAGTCATCCCAATCCAATAAAAACCTACTCGCCCACACATCGTAGAAAAGAAACAACCCCCATATTTCACCTGTTTTATCTTTTATTTACAGTGAAGCCCGGGTGAATACCTGTTTAGTATTCAAGCTGAAGATCAGGGTTATTCGACTGATCATTATACCCTACAGTTAAACTCCCTCGATACCCCGCGATGTCAGGTGGTTAACAATGGTGGGGTCACTTCTGTTCTTGGAAGTGGCCGCTTTCATGAAAATCACCACGCCGTCAATGTCGCGGATAATACCTTTCAGACGCTCATTGTTTTCATTTGCACCACTGATGGATTCAAAGGCCAGGTCCATCAAATGTCTGTCATGTCGTGCAATACCGATGGCATAGCCCAGGTAGCACGCCAGTCCCGGGTGTTTCGTATCAATGCGATGCGCATAGGATCGCCAGGCATGCACCCAACGCTCCCACTCCATTTCGGAAAGTTTTCGTCCATCCAGATGCAGAAACAGGGTTGCACTGATCAAATCATCCTTCCAGTTCCACTGAGGCCTGTTTTCCTTTTTCCGCGCGCGTTCCACGGCTCGCTCATGGAACTGCAGACAGCGACCGCACTGGTAGTAGCAGGCGAGCACAAAAGCAATATATTCCCGTTCGAGAATGGTCAACTCAAAGGCTTCGGTTTCACCCGGGATACCTTCGAATACAATTTGATGCAGTTCGTTGAGCACATCGTTGAAGGCCCAGCCAAGTAATGGTGTTTTCTTGTCTACCATGCATGTGTTTCCTGTGAGCAAAGCGGCTTGAGTAGTGGTGCCTGCGAATACTTATCGTACTGAAAAATGCAACGCTTGCCTAATACAATAGGGGGAACTCGCTGATATGGGATGCACCGATTTATTGCATCCAGGCTTTATCGCACAGGTACAGTGCAGAAAATAATTCCGATACGGACAGGTTAAGTGCACTATTCACGGCTGGAATACAGCCATGAAGGTCATGACTTTTTATTCCATCTTTTCAGATTAGCCATAATGGGATAGAGCTGCTGCCCCAAATAGGTCCTTGGCAGCTTCACGGTCGTACCATAGTCAGCCGGCCAATAATCCCCGGGCATATGGTAAGAATTAAATAGTCGATCAAACAACACCGTGTGAGCCGAATAATTGG
>CBDUNQ010000023.1:0-11887 GCA_965368625.1 uncultured Gammaproteobacteria bacterium | reverse complement strand
ACCATAGACATCATCGATGATGCCCGCGTGGAATCCACCGAGCAATTCACCGTGCGCCTGCACAATGCAGCGGGTGCCACCCTGGGTATGGCTGTGGGCAACGTGTACATCAATGATAATGACCAGGCCGATATCAGCCAGCCGGTCACTGTGGTGGATGATGATTTTTCCACCGATCTCGGCTGGGTTGTGAATCCACTGGGTACAGACACAGCACGCACCGGCATCTGGGAAATCGGTGTCCCTGAAGCCACCAATTACAATGGCGTATCTCTGCAGCCCGGCACGGCTTACAGTCCAAGCAATGCCCTGGTGACTGGGGCTGCGGCCGGAAGAAGCGCCGGCAGTGATGACATTGATTCCGGAGTGACCTCGATTCGTTCCAGCGCCATCACCCTGCCATCCAGTGGGCCCATAACCCTCTCCCTGTATTACTATTTCGCACTGCTGGATAACGCCAGGAGCGATGACTTTCTACGCATTACCCTGCAGGGTAACAGTACACAGACATTACTGAATGTGCGTGGCAATGATCGCAATCGTCCGGGTAATTGGACCCGTTTGGAAACCGATATCAGCGGCTTTGCCGGGCAAACCATACAAGTACTGGTTGAGGCGGCAGACTACGGCAATTCCTCATTAGTGGAAGCCGGCATTGATGACCTCCTGATCACCGGATCCCCACCTCCAGCCATTCAGGCTTCCCTTGCAGGACCGGTGACCGTATTCGAATCCGACGGCGTGGCGAACCTGGCAATCGTCTTGAGTGGTATTTCAGACAAGCCAGCCACCGTTGCTTATCGAACCCTGCAGGGAAGTGCATCTGCCGGGCAGGACTATGTGGATACCCTGGGAGAAGTCACTTTTGCTCCGGGGGAAACACAAAAAACCGCAACCGTTTCACTGCGGCAGGATCAACTCATTGAAGGCGATGAAGCCTTCAGCGTGGAACTCTATGATCCAGCCGGAGCCGAAATCGCTACCGCCCTGGCCACAGTTACCATTCAGGATGATGACCGTGATAGCGACGGTGACGGCTACAACGACGCTGTGGACGCCTTCCCCAATGACCCTGCCGAATGGCTGGATAGCGATGGTGACGGTGTGGGTGATAACCAAGATGCCTTCCCCAATGACCCTGCCGAATGGCTGGATAGCGATGGTGATGGTGTGGGTGACAACCAAGACGCCTTCCCCAATGACCCTGCCGAATGGCTGGATAGCGATGGTGACGGTGTGGGTGATAACCAAGATGCCTTCCCATTTGACCCCACCCGCTCGGCACCGGGTACCGATACCGGGCCAGTGGTCTGTGGTGATCCTCAATTCAATAATCAGACAGACCGTGGCACCTTCCTGTGGAAAGATTGTGACGGTACCCATGTCTGGCACCTGCGCACATCGGGTGGAGGTTCACCAGTGGGCATCGACTTCCGGGGATCCATTGTGACCAATTCCGGCTTTGTCAGCCTTACGGCCTTTGACATTGAAGCGAATGATGTCATGGATACCATGAGTCAACCCGGCAGCCTCGAATATGTGCTGATGATTTACAACAACGGGGTGGATGGCTTTGATTTCGTACTTTCCGACAATGCCTGCTTCACCCCGGCAGGCCCGGTAGATCAACCGGTCTATCTGGGTAGCCGTCGCAGTCTATTGGAAACCTCCACTCTGGACCTTACCACCCTGCTGGCGTGCCCGAGTGCCAACGATGCCGATGGCGATGGGCTCAGCGATCAAGAGGAAGCCAGCTTGGGAACCAACCCCAATGCAGTGGATACCGATGCGGGTGGTGCCCACGATGGGCTGGAAGTCAGAGCCGGCCTCAACCCACTCAATGCAGCAGATGATGCAAACGATCGTGACGCCGATGGCTTAACGGATGTTGAAGAAATCAGCCGAGGTACGGATCCTGCCAACCCGGACACGGATGGTGAGGGCCTCCTCGATGGTGAAGAAGTGCTCACGTATGGCACGGATCCACTGTCGGCCAACACGGATCAGGACGGCATCAATGACCGGGTGGAAATCGTCTTCAAGGGAACCAACCCCCTCGTTGCGGATACGGATGGAGATGGACTCAGCGATGGTGCAGAAGCCAGCCTCACCGGTATCGGTACCGATCCACTCAATCCGGACACCGATGGAGGTGGCACCAGTGATGGCCAGGAAGTCAGTAATGGCACGGATCCATTCAATCCATTAGATGACTGATCAGGCCGGATTTCGCAGCATAAAAATAGACATCCCTCAGAGGTAAGGTGCCGGTATCTGAGCCGTCACCTTACCCAGGGCTCCAAACACCTATCATCATAGCTGCAATTCAGGCTGACTTGCCTGTAGTTGCGCATACAGTCTATCCAACTGTTCAAGCAGGGAAAGGGTTTCCACTTGATCACGCTTTTCAATTTCAAATCCCAACTGAGCCGCTAGCTGGATCAATTCATCGTAACCCAGGCGTTCTGCACAGCCTTTTATCGCATGACTGATGGACCGTAACTGATCCCATTCTGTAATGGTCCTTGCTTGATTCAGGTTCTGTATGACTGTATGCAGGCGGCTGATGCTGTGGATCAATTCCTTATGTCCCTGCTTATCCACCATGAGCTCTATTGCCGATGCCGATATCGCTTCTGCGTTATGCGAATCCCTGGAGTGCAGATACTGGCTCAACACGTTAGTAAACCGCGGCCGGTCAATGGGCTTGGTCAGGTAACCATTGAAGCCTGCGGCATTACATTCGTCGATACAATCGCTGAAGGCATTGGCGGTAAGCGCAATGATGGGTACCGTATACCCCTGTTCACGTAAGGCCCGAGTCGCTTCGATACCATTCATTACCGGCATCTGAAGATCCATCAGCACCAGATCATGGTCACCGCCAAGGGCATACTCCACAGCCTCAAGCCCGTTGGAAGCCAGTTGTACTGTGGCCCCCATCCGTCGAATATAAATGGAAATCAGATCCTGGTTATCCACATTATCTTCCACCAGAAGGACCTTTCCCTTACAGACGTCAGAGGTGGTGACTGAAGGCAGGGGCTCTATGCGTACAGGTGCCGGAGCGGCCTCCATCATTTCCAATGACTCACCAGGCAGTAGCTTGATGGCAAAGGTGAACCGACTGCCAATCCCGGGGGTACTTTCCACCAAGAGGTCACCACCCAGCATGAGCGCCAACTTTTTAGAGAGATTCAAGCCCAAACCAGTACCTCCATACTGGCGAGCAATAGAAGCATCGGCTTGACTGAATTCCCGGAACAATACCTCCATCTGCGAGGGGGACATCCCAACGCCGGTATCTTCCACCTGAAATACAAGGCTTCGCGTCTCAGGTGTAAATTTCACCCGTAAGGTGATAGTCCCTTTTTCAGTGAACTTGATGGCATTACTGCAAAGATTGATCAAAACCTGCTTAATCCTCACCGGATCTGATTTCCACCCCTTGGGTAGAGGAAAAACATAATCCACCTGGAAATCCAGCTCCTTGCTCTGCGCCTGGGAGAAAGAAATGGATTTCACTTCAGAAACCAGCTCGAACAGGGGAATGTCCACGCGTTCCAACTCAAGCTTTTCTGCTTCGATTTTCGAAAGATCAAGTACATTATTGATCAATTGCTGCAAATGCCTGCCACTGCGGATAATGGTGTTGATTGCCTTGATACGTTCCGGTAAGCGCTGATGCCTATCCAGGAGGCTTTCCGAAAACCCGATGATTGCCGTCAAGGGAGTACGGATTTCATGGCTCATATTGGCGAGAAACAGGCTTTTCGCCTTATTTTCCCGCTGTGCCTTTTTCATTTCCCGCAAATCGATATAGGCTTCAATGAGCACGTCATCATCCAGATTGGTAAAACAGACCGAGCTGCGTAATACGGGAATTTTTTCTCCCGATTCATGATGGGCAAGGCACTCATCCATAATCACCGGGTTATTACCCGCGGATAGTACCGGATAGGTATGTTGTTCACCTCCCAGGCTCAACCAACTGGAGCCTGATTTTCCAATACAGTTGCGGGCAGATACGCCAAACATACGCTCAGCCACCTTATTCACCTGCAATATACTGCGATCAGGCTTCATCAATACCATGGCGAAAGGTGCACTTCTGAACAAAAAATCAATCAGGCGATCATTGTTGATACGATCCCGGTCCAACTGTCTGATCCGGTCTTTGAAACGGGTCAGACTATCTTGCGACCGTGCCAGATGGTGACGTTCGAAAGCTACAGATTCCTCTCCGATGTAGAACAGAAAACCGATGACCTGCTCTGTCGCCGACACGCGAACAGGAGTAAAGCAAAGCGTCATGTCCACCGGGATATTCTTCTTGTAATAAAAACGCTGCTGAGTGTTGGTGATGGTATGGGGGTTGCTTCCTGCCTGATTCAATACCTGTTTGATTACACTGTGCAAGGCACCATTATGACCAATGGTATTGGAATCCGGTAACAATTCATCATTTAGTCGTCGGAAGGCATGATTGGCAAGGGTTATCACTCCTCCAGGATCAACAAAGGCATAGACACTGGGGAGCATTTCGAAAGCCTCGAAATAGCACTTTAGGGAAGCAGAATCCTCCACGATCATCGGGACATTGGCATCCTTATTCATGGTTCCGCATCAAACCCGGTACTATGTACGGCAATTTTTCTTCTCTGCCCCACAAAGCCCTCTATGATGCCATGGTTCATCTTCCCATGTATCCTGGTGAAAATACCCATGCCATCCTAGAAGGTGAACACCTTATCCGCCTCCATGCTCAATGCATACAACTGCTGCATGGAACCCATTTCACAATTCAATGTTTCCTGCAGAAAAGGCATTTCATCCCGTCGCGACTCACAACAGACCCCACAGCCAACCAAAACCCCGCCATGCTCCCGAAACTGTGATAGCTGTTCATCAATATCAAAGCTGATGGTGCTTTTGGTAGTGGCTTCAACACCATTACCCAACAGAAAAACCGTCACTTCATTTTCATAGACCAGACTGGTGGTGGCAAAACGAAAGGCATTCCAGATGGTTTCCGAATCATTGGAATAGATGATGATGGTAATCTTCACGACTGCACTCCCTGATAGTGGCACAGCGGGTTCAGTAGCCATTTCATTGCACATACCTCCTCTGCCTGTAACCGGCATCCCTGTAGCGCCCAGGTGGTACCTCAATAGGTACACCATCGCAACTGACTTTCAGTAACATAATGTAATTATTAGATTTTATAAGATTGTGGCACATCACTGTATAACGGCAAAAAGGCGAAAATGATTACCATATTTTTAAAAAGGTTATGATTTTCAGGCCAAGCCTGCAAGACATCAACCACCACAGCTGACGCAAGGTATCCTTAGGGGCCCTGGGCAGCCGCCGGCAATCTGAAAAAAAATCTGAATCAACTCAAGCCTTTCCCTGCATTACCGCTATTATTCTGTAATAAGAATCCGCAGCAGGGAGCTGCACGGCTGGCACCGTGGGATGCTTGCACAAACAGCCAGAAAAACCAGGGATACACCATGCGTCATGTTGTCACCAAGCTGTGCTCACTTGCCTGTGGCGGCCTTTTTGGCACCCTGCTCCTTTGGAGTCAGGCTGGCATTGCCGAATCCGATACCAAACTCTATACAGTGGGCATCGTGCCCCAATTCGATGCCCGCCATATCCATCGAATCTGGCGCCCCATTCTCAGTGCCCTGGAGGCAAAAACACAGTTACGTTTTCAATTGCTTGGCTCGGCGGATATTCCGAGATTTGAGCAACAGGTACGTGACGGCGTATTTGATTTTGCCTATATGAACCCCTATCAATTGGTCGCGACCGACAGGACGCATTCCTATATCCCCCTGCTGCGGGATACCGGCCGCTCCCTACAGGGTATCGTGGTAGTAGCCAGCAACAGCAAGATCACACAGGTTGAGGAATTGGCCGGGCTTCCCATGGCATTTCCATCCCCCAATGCCCTTGGCAGCTCCCTGTTACCGCGATTGGACTTGAAACAGGTATTTGGCATCAACATCGAGCCGGTCTACGTGCTTAATCATTCATCGGTTTATCTCAATGTCGCCATGGGTAATATGGTTGCCGGCGGAGGTATTCTGAAAACACTGGAGCAGCAACCGGAATCCATACAGCGTAAATTGAAAGTGATTTATTATACCCGGAAAACCCCTTCTCACCCCTTTGCAGCACATGAAAACATTCCGCATTCCATACGCAGCCTGGTGCAACAATCCTTATTGGAATTAAGCAGCAACAAGGCGGGGAAAGCACTGTTTTCAGCCATCCCCATGGATAAACCCGGGCCCGCTGCACGGGAAGATTATCAGGAGCTTAATGAGTTGAAGCAGTATTTTCGCGAGGGCCGGCTCAATGATTAAGCCCATGGGCATACGCTCCAAACTCTTGCTGCCGCTTTTTGCCTTATTGGTCGTTATCGTTGGTTCCATGGAATTATACTGGATACCGAAAATGGCTGAGCGTGAAGAAACGCAGTATAACCAGTTGCAGCGCACTCAACTCAAAGTCCTTTCCATCGCCCTGGTGGACCCACTGCTCAATGCCGACCTGGCGAAAGTTCACCTGATACTTGATCAAGTACTCCATGGGCATGAGGAATGGAATCAGCTCACCTTGCACACCAGTGAAGGCAAAAGGCTGTATCCATTGGAGGAAGTGGCCAACTTTCCAATGAATGAACATGTGCGCCCATTCGATATGGATATTACATTTCTTGATCAACAATTGGGCAGCCTATCCCTTAAGGCGGATCGCAGTGAAGCGATACGCGAATTCGCACAACAGGTGCGCGTCCTGGATTGGCTGCTACTGGTGCTGTTACCGGTGATTGCCCTGATCAGCGCATTTCTACAGGAAAAGCTGGTCCGAAAACCCTTACATGAGCTGGCATCCGCCGCTACACGAATTGCCCAGGGAAAATTTGATGTACAGTTGCCACGGATCCGTGGCGATGAAGTGGGTCAACTGGTGAAGGCATTTTCCGATATGTGTGAAATGCGCAATAGTGCAGAAAACGCACTACAGGAAATGGCCTATTACGACACACTGACAAAATTACCCAATCGAGTAATGTTCAAGAACCATCTCGCCCGCGCCATTGCATCGGCCAAGCGTAAATCAAGTCACGTTTCCCTGTTGTTCATTGATCTTGACCGCTTCAAAGTGGTCAATGACACCCTGGGCCATGAAATCGGCGACCTACTACTGGTGGAAGCGGCTGCCCGTATTCAGCAATGCATTCGATCCAATGACTTACTTGCCCGTCTTGGTGGCGATGAATTCACCATCATTGTGGACGATAATGAGCAATACCTGGGCGCCCACAAGGAAGCTGAGCGCATTCTCAACGCCCTGGAGCCACCCTTTCATTTCAAAGGACAAAGTATCGTTATCAGCCCGAGTATCGGCATCTCCGTTTTTCCCGATCATGCCAAGGATAGCAGCGAGTTGGTACGCAACGCTGATACCGCCATGTATCGCGCCAAAGAAGCAGGGGGAAATTGTTCCTGTATGTATGAATCGGAAATGGGCAACAAGCTTACTCATCGCATGAGCATGGAAGCCGGTTTGCGCCGTGCCCTGGAAAAAGATGAATTCATCCTTTATTACCAGCCGAAGATTTCTCTCAGTGATGGGAGGATTGTCGGTGTGGAAGCACTGGTACGCTGGCTGGACCCGGTCAACGCCACGCTCATTCCGCCGGATGAATTCATTCCACTGGCGGAAGAAACGGGCTTGATTATACCACTGGGTGAAATCGTACTGCGCAAGGCATGCAGGGATCACGGCCTGTGGGGCCTACAAGACCTGCAAATGGCTGTAAATCTATCCGCCAGCCATCTGTATGACGCCGGCTTATTGAGTCTGCTGAAGAGTGTGCTGCGCAACTCATGCATGAACCCTGCGTTACTGGAAATAGAGATTACTGAAAACACCATCATGCAGAATGTTGTGAAAACCGTGCACATTCTGCAACAAATAAAGGCATTGGGTGTGAAAATCGCCATCGATGATTTCGGAACCGGATATTCTTCCTTGAGTTACCTTAAGCGATTCGCCATTGACACCATCAAAGTAGATCGTTCCTTTATCATGGATATTCCCAAGGATCGGGATGATATGGCCATTGCCGCCGCCACCATTGCCATGACACATAATCTAAAACGAACCGTGGTGGCGGAGGGTATCGAGACTTCATCCCAGCTTGCCTTCCTGAAGGAAATGGGTTGTGAAATGGGACAGGGTTATTATTTCAGCAAACCCGTCTCTGCGGATGAAATAGCTGCATTACTGAAAACCAATCGGCATATGAATATTGAAACCAGTGATTCAACGGACCATTTATTCAACCGCGCTTGAGGGATACGCGATTAGTCCAGTTATTGACTCGAATGAGTAAGGTACTCATGTAAAAAATCACCGTCATTCAGGCACAGACCGGAATCCATTGGACTTCCTGCCAAGAGCAAAGAGATACCGGCCTTCGCCGGTATGACGGGCGCAAAGACAATAATAACTCGCTCAATCCGAGGCTTTTTGGAGGTTTCAGGGCTTATCCAAAAGGCTGCGTAACAGGGAAATCACTTCTACATGCTCGAAATCCCGGCCGCCTACGGCACGATACACCACCCTTCCCTGCTGATCGATAATCAGGGTGGTGGGCAATCCCTGTATATCATAGGCTTCGGCAACACTGCCCTGTTGATCAAACAATATAGGGAAGCTGGGAAACACATCCAGTTGCCCCATAAAAGCAAAGACGTGATCCTGGTCTTCCCATTCATTAACTGCCAACACCACAAAGCCGTCTTTTTTCAGGTTTTTATAAACGGCCTCCATGGAAGGCATTTCCCGACGGCAGGGCGGACACCAACTGGCCCAGAAATTGAGCATGATCACCTGACCACGATACTGATCGAGGGTATGGTTTTCTTCATCAAGATCCGGCAGGGAAAACCCCGGCGCTATCCAGGGTGGAGATACCGGCTGCAACTGGTGCCCCAGTGCAGGAGAAGCAAAATCTTCCGCTGTCGTTGCCGCAGACAGCGGAAAGCAAACCCAAAGGAGTACGCATAAAAACAATTCACGGCTGTGCACAACGTACCTCCTTCAGGGTGGCTTCGAATTTTTCACCTGCCAGGTGCCAGGAGAAATTGAAATCAAAGACACTACCATGGCTCAGCGGCAGGGCAGTAAAGCCCTGACTCCAGTCACTGGGGGCGAACCGTTGATGATCCGGCAATATGGACCATTGAAAAGCACTTCCCATACCTGCCCATTGATTTACCCATTGCGTCTTCCCGGGAACGCTTTGCGCCTCTTTGCCCGGGGAAATATAGCGCCACTCCTCTACGGTATACTCCAGGGGTTCATTGGCAAGATTGCGGACGATGGTACCGAATACACATTGCTGTTGCATATGACTGACGAGGTCCCTGGATACACCGCGCGCCGCATAGAAAGCACTCACATAGTCAGGATGCAGCTGAATCAGTTGCAGGCTGAAATTCTGGTCGCTATAGCGCCAGGAAATCAACCCATTGTCGGGATTGGTATGGATATCCACTTGACCGGCTACCGCTGTCAGGCCGTATAGACTCCAGAAGATCGCATAAATGGTTTTCGCCATGGGACACCCCGCAGGGAAACAGGCGGCCATGGTAACAGTACAGGCCACTTTCCTTCCACCCGCTATGGTACCGCCAACGCCCAGAGCTCCAGCCTGTCAGCGTGGTAATTTACAAAATCTTCACATGGCCAATACCGGTAAAATGCATACACCGGTATGATTTACTGGTAAATTATCAGTACGTCTCCAGCTAAGCGATGCTTTTGAGCCGTACAGTAAACGTGCAGTGTGTGGCTCGCAATGAGGCGGTTGATCACTGATACAATGTTACTTAATTGGAGAACCTCTGCGTCAATCCAGGCACGGTTCCCACCCCCACGAGGCCGCCATGGATACCGATAGCAAACACGAAAACCAACCGATGGAACCAAAGGCCACTACCAGCGGCTTGCGCTGGACCCATGTGTTGATGATCATGTTCGGCACCATTGCCATCACCGTGGGCATCACCTATTGGGTGCTTACCCAGTATTTATTCTTAAAAGAATTCTCCCCGGTGGAACTCAAGGCCCGTGAACAGCAGGTGCTCAATGACAAATTACGTGCCATCGGTATTCAGGTGGAGGATGACAATACAACGGACCCATTAGAGCCGGAAGCCTATACCGAGGTGGGCGCCAAACGCGAAGTGAGCTTCAGTGAAAGGGAAGTGAATGCCATGCTGGCCAAAAATACCGATCTTTCACGCAAGCTTGCCATTGATTTATCCGATGACCTGGTGAGTGCCAAACTACTGGTCCCACTGGAACAAGACTTTCCGGTCATGGGAGGAAAGACACTGCGCGTCAATGCCGGTGTGGAACTCGCCTATCGCGACAGCAAGCCCATAGTGGTACTCAAGGGGGTCAGTATCATGGGAGTACCCATCCCCAATGCCTGGCTGGGCAACCTGAAGAATGTGGATCTTATTCAGGAATTCGGTGCCGATCCTGGATTCTGGAAATCCTTTTCCGAAGGCGTGGAGCATATCCATGTGGAACAAGGTGAAATGAAGATCCAGCTCAAAGAATGACCATGGTTGAGGAGAAAATCGCTGGCGATGTCTGCCAGCCACCCTCACGCTCGTAATGCAGATTGCGGATCATAGCCCACAGCCGTTTGAATCATTTGGGAGTGCGGTAAGTTGAGGGTGCCGGGCATATATTCAAAGCTACCCTGTCAGCCTCATTATCCACCTTCCTTCAAAAGTCCCATGGGGCTTTGCACCACCACTTTTCGCGTACCCCACAGGCCCGCGATAGCAACCAGGCAACTGCCAAACAAGGGTGTCAACAGCCATACCGGCCATTTCACACTGTACTCCAGATGTAAAACCCGGGTATACAACAGCCAGGCAATGGCTTCCGTACCCGCTGCAGCCAGTATTCCGGCAAACGCACCCAGTAAAGCAAATTCCGCCAGATGAGCGCGACGTAATTGCCTGCGACTGCCACCCAGGGTGCGCAGTAAGGCTCCTTCGTACAGGCGTTCATCCAGGCTGGCCTGCAGTGCCGCATAAAGCACCACAAACCCCGCCAGCAATACAAATAACAGTACATATTCCACCGCCAGGGTCACCTGGGTCAATATGCGTTCCACCTGGGCAATCAGTAGATCCATTTCCAACAGGGTCACGGAGGGAAAATCGCGAACCAATTCCAGCAACAAGGATTTTTTCCCCTCGGGAAGATAGAAGCTGGTCATATAAGTGGCAGCATGATGCTCCATCACCCCGGGCGGGAAAATCATGTAGAAATTGGGACGGAAGGAATCCCACTGAACCGTGCGGATACTGCTGACCAATGCCCCTTGTGTTTCGCTGCCAATGCGGAATATCAAACGATCACCCAATTGTATACCCAGGCGTTGCGCCAGTTTGTGTTCCACGGATACCAGGGCTTTGCCTTCATCCTGCGCACGCCACCATCGACCGGAAACAATGGTGTTATCATCCTGCAGTTCTGCCGTCCAGGTCAGGTTCAACTCCCGATTCAGGGCATTGTCACCCTGACTTTCCTTACTCACGGCTTCCCGCACCGGTGCTCCGTTAATATGGGTCAGGCGGCCACGCACCATGGGATACAGCTGGGATGCCGTCAATCCTCTTTCCTGCAAGAAGGTCTGTACCGGGGCCACTTCGTTGGGAAGGATATTGATGGCGAAATGATTGGGGACATCGGCTGGCAGCTGCGCCTGCCAGGTGGACATTAGATCATTGCGCACAAGCAGAATAACCGCCATGGACATGAAGGTGTAGCC
>CBDUNQ010000022.1:0-12026 GCA_965368625.1 uncultured Gammaproteobacteria bacterium | reverse complement strand
ATTTTCAACCTTTGGTGGAGCGCCGCTCCAATCGACCCCGTCGAATCCATTCCGAGCGCCGGTTTTTACTGCGCTACGAACCTCCACAACGCATTCGGCGAAGCAGCGGTGACCGCCGTAAAGCCGCCTCCCATCCCCCTGTGGCATCAACCCAGCGCCATAAAGTAGCCACACGCTCTTAAATTAGTGTTTTGTAATGTAGTAATGGAGAAAAATACCTGATAAAATTAGTCAAGTTTTTGGATTCAAACCTTAGAAGTAGAGGAGATTTTCGCAATGCAGGCCGAGGTAGACGGAAAAGTAATCGAATTGAGTGAAGCGGGTTGGCTGGTGAATCTGGACGAATGGAGTGAAGCACTGGCCGTGGAAATTGCAAAGAATGAAAAAATCCCTGAACTCACCCAGGAGCATTGGGACATTATCAATATGGCGCGTGAATATTTCCAGGAAAATGGAACCGTTGCCGAACCCCGGGTTTTTTCCAAGCTGATGAAAAAGGCCTATGGCAAGGATCGAAGCGATCAGAAATACATCTACTCCCTGTTTCCCACCGGCTTGATCAAGTGCGCCAACAAGGTTGCCGGCCTGCCTCGCCCCAAAGGTTGCAGCTAGGTGCCAATGTTCACATCAAAGTAATCTTCCGGAACGGTGCGCCCTGCAGGGAGCACCTGCCCGCTTACACCATGTATCTGGTACTCCTTACTCACATCTCTCCATCCACCGCATCGACCAATCTATCCGTCTGGGTCGAAGAAGCCAATCCGGACAATGCCAGTACACGGGCATTGGCTTATGCTGAAGCGGCAGGGTTTCAGCAACTGAAAATCGCTTCGGTGGAACAAACCTGTGAGTCGGATTACTTTCGCGCCTGCGAAAGTCGAGCGGCTTTCGATCAGGCTAAACGCGAAGGCATTGCTCTGCGTAGCCAGGAATGAATCATCAGCGCTCGCGCAGGCGGGGTATCAGCTGCGCCAGATTACAGGGGCGGGTTCGATGATCCAGCTGATGGCTGATCAGTTGGTCCCAGGCCGTGCGGCAAGCCCCACTGGATCCGGGCATACAGAAAACATAGGTACCATTGGCCACCCCGGCCAATGCCCGTGATTGCAAACTGGACGTCTTGATTTCCTCATAGGAAATCATCCGGAAAATTTCTCCAAACCCCTCAATTTCCTTATCCAGCAGCACCTTTACCGCTTCCGGCGTACCGTCTCTGCCGGTGACACCGGTGCCTCCGGTGCTGAGGATCACCTGTATTCCGGGGTCGGCAATCCAGGTGGCAACCTGGGCACGAATCCGGTAGATATCATCCGGAAGAATCACTTTTTCCAACACCTGGTGACCCGCCTTTTCCACCCGTTCTACCAGGGTTGCACCTGAGGTATCCTCCGCTTCCGATCGCGTGTCAGAAACCGTAAGTACGGCTACTCTCAGTGAAATAAATTCACGTTCTGCGCTCATGCATACTCCAGAAAGTTAGAATGGAAGACCGATCCCGGCAGGAATGATCACTCGAGATCTTTGGCAAGCAAACCCATGGCACAATCTGATACCGGCATGGGAATACGTACTCGATAACCGCCACCAGGAGCTTCCTGCATGGGCGCTCCCTGTAAATCTTCCATGTGTTCGAGAACAAACCGAATGTTGCCGCTTGGCATCAGCAATTCCAGATGATCTCCAACCGAGAATTTATTTTTTACGTCCACTTCCACCATTCCGCTGTCCGCCTGATACGCGGAAAACTCGCCTACAAATCGCTGCTTCAGGCTATCCGAATGGTTGGAAAGATAATTCTGATACTCGTGAGAATGATGGCGCTGATAAAAACCATCGGTATAGCCCCGATTGGCCAGGTTTTCCAATACGCCCAGAAGATTCGGGTCAAAAGCCTTACCAGCCACTGCGTCATCAATGGCATGACGATACACCTGAGTGGTGCGGGCAACATAGTAATGGGACTTGGTGCGACCTTCTATTTTCAGACTGTCTACACCGATGTTAACCAGGCGCTCTACATGCTCCACCGCGCGCAAATCCTTTGAATTCATGATGTAGGTGCCATGCTCATCTTCTTCCACCGGCATCATTTCCCCGGGGCGTTCCCGCTCCTCCAGTAAATAAACCTGTTCCGATGCCACATGACGCTCTCCATTTCCCAGGGCAGCAGTGGGTGGTGTATAGATCTGGACATCCCCTGATTCATCGGTGTCAGCGTTATGCACCTTATACTCCCAACGACAGGAATTGGTGCAGGTTCCCTGATTGGCATCCCGATGATTGAAGTAACCGGATAGCATGCAGCGGCCGGAATAGGCAATGCACAGCGCGCCATGTACAAATACCTCCAACTCCATATCCGGGCACTCCTGACGAATTTCCTCCACCTCATCCAGCGACAGTTCCCGTGACAGAATTACGCGCGTCAAACCGATTTTCTGCCAGAACTTTACCCCCATGTAATTGACGGTATTTGCCTGCACGGAAAGATGTATCGGCATATCCGGCCAGCGTTCACGCACCATCATAATCAATCCCGGATCAGCCATGATCAAGGCATCCGGCCCCAGGGCAATGGCTTCCTGCATATCCGCCATGAAGGTTTTGATCTTGCGATTGTGGGGTAACACATTGGTTGCCAGAAAAAACCGTTTGCCCTGTTCCTGGGTATGGGTAATCCCCTTGGCCAGCTGCTCCATGCGACTGAAGTCATTTTTGCGGACACGCAAGCTATAGCGTGGCATGCCTGCATACACGGCATCGGCGCCAAATGCGAGCGCATACTGCAGGTTTTGATAGGTACCGGCCGGGGCAAGTAATTCTGGGCTTTTCATAGTGGGATGTCCGCTGACCCTGCACATAAAGGCAAAAGTATATCACTCCCGGACCCGATGACTGCCACAGAAATCTCAATGATATTGGGGGGATAGCGTCTCCAGCTGGAAGCATACCCGCCACGCATCTGGACGCCATGGGCTAAGCGCCCGCCAATTTTCCGGATTTGGCAGGAAACTTGACCTGTATCAGGGAAGCAACTCGGGATCGGCCGATACAATCATCATAGATTCCTGGTCGATAGATGGAGGGTGGGTGTTGTCTAACTGGTTTACACTCGTAGTAATCGGCGGCGCCATTGGCGTCTTTTCCCTGGCCCTGGCCTGGGGCATTTCACGTAACCTCAAGGACGGGCAAGCCTTCCGGCGTCAATTGGCGGCACGACTGGAACAACTGAGATTACATCGCCTTATGGGCTTGCTGGGGCTGGACAGTGACCGATACCTTTCCCGGGAGTCCATTGTTGACGTAGAGCGTCACATGCGCGCCTGTGCACAGTGTGATGCCACCCGGCAATGTGATAGCGCCCTGGCTGAAAAAAATCCTGTTGCCGTAGCCGGATTTTGCACCAACTATCGGGATTTACAGAATCTTCGCCATTCTGCGGACGATTGATGACACCATAGGGCTGCGGCAACTCACCCTACAGCACCCGGTATTGGCCAGGCGCAAGCCCCTCCAGAGACCACTCCCCCACTTTGTAACGAATCAGGCGTAAGGTGGGGAAACCCACATGGGCTGTCATGCGACGCACCTGCCGGTTTCGGCCTTCATGGATCGCAAGTAGGGATCTGTTTGCGCTGTCGTATGGGGGGGTCGCGTGGCCAGATGTCGGGGGCGTTCAGGAGAGATGCGGTGGCCGGTCGTGTCCAGCCATCCTTCAGTTCTATACCGGTTCGCAGTGGCTCCAGGTCCGCTTCAGTGGGCGCACCCTCCACCTGCACATAGTATTCCTTCCATTTTTTATAGCGCGGATCGGAAACCCTGTGCTGCAGACGACCATCATCTGTCAACACCACCAGGCCCTCGCTATCGAAATCCAGGCGACCAGCGGGATAGACATGGGGCAAGTCGATATAATCCTTGAGGGTGGCCTTGTCTCCCTCGGGACTGAACTGACAGAGCACTCGATAGGGTTTATTGAAAAGTACAATCATGAAAAAAGCCAAGGATGGCAAAAAACCGCGCTAACCCTGCGCGGCTTTGTAAGTACTGCTGAAGTGGTATTACTAGCCGCGCCAGCTTCGTACTCTTCCGGTATCCACGTGGATGAAATCCGATTTGGGATAGTAGCCCACACCTCCGGCACGAAGCTGTAGTGCCGCCTTGTGGACCCGGTGTAAATCATGGCCGGGCAGACGGATATCAATCGCCTTGCCAAGCATGTGAAGACTGCGTTTCGCCACCCCCGAACTACTGGCGCGCAACTGGGCATTGGAGGCGGGAGAACGATAGCCTGAAATCACATGAAAGGGGGTTTTTCCCCCACCCAGTTGTCGCTGCAACGCATAGAGCTGATCCAACAGCTGGGGATCCATGGCATGGCTTTCGTCACGGCGGTGATCGCGCAACAGGTGGTTCAGATCCGCCAGACCTTCCTGCAGATATTCACCCTCCGCCCAGTAGACGCTGGAGGTACGCTCCCCCGTATGCAGATTCTGCATGGTGAGGATCCGCTCCCCTTGAGTAGCCACCCCGGCCAAACCGGCAAGGGGCAGACTCATTGCCCCCACTCCCACAAGTGAACCTAAAAAATACCGTCGACTCAGCACCTTACAACCTCCCTTAGCAACCACTCACGGGTTTGCCCAGTATCATCAGCCTGCATTATACCTAACCGGGACCAAACCGCTTTGGAACCAGTCGACATTTCTGGAAGAAATACAGATACTAACCAAACCTAGCTTGTCGGGCTATCGACCCCGGGGTAGGGTTTCTGTAGGGCCATCAAGGCATCTCTTCCGTAGAAATCATCGCGGAAGTGGACCGCGCCATCGTCCTCCACCCAACTGGTCCAATAGACCAGGTAGACAGGGACGGGCTTTTCCAGGGAAAGGATTTGCGTGGAACCGGTTTGTAATAGTTGGGGAAATTGCTGCCATTTTTCATCATCCAGCAGGTAACGGGCAAGTTCCATAGGCTTTTCCACGCGTATACAGCCAGAACTGAATGCCCGGGTAGTCCGTGAAAACAATGCCTGCGCCGGGGTATCGTGCAGGTAGATGTCAAAGGGATTGGGCAACATGAATTTCACCAGACCCAGGCTGTTATTGGGCCCTGAATCCTGGCGCAAGCGGTACGGAAAGGGCTCAGCCTGTACACGCGACCAATCAACATCCCCGGGATCGATTTCCAGGGCGCCACGACCCCAGCTGGTATAGACACGTATCCCTTTGCGCTGAAAAAATTCAGCGTCACGCTGTTGCTCAGGCAGTAAATCCTTACCGGCAATACTCAGGGGAACATTCCACGAAGGGTTTATAACCAGGTAGGTCATGGCACTTCGAAAACTCGGTGTGGCACGATCTTCCCTGCCCACAATCACCTTCATATGCTGAGCAATCTCTCCACTCTTTACCACATTCAGATGAAATCCTGCCATATTCACCAGAATGTACTGTTCGCCGAAATCCCGGGGTAAGGCATGCCAGCGTTGCAAATTGAATTGTATTTGATGCAGCCGATGCTGCAGGCTGGTATTCAGGGTCGCCACGGTTTTTTGCCCGAGGATGCCATCCACGGTCAGCCCGTGATGCCGCTGGTAGCGTCGCAAGGCCGCGGCCAGTTCGTCATCGAAAAAATCAGGGGATATACCCGGTGCCACAGAGGCGGCATAGCCCTGACGCTGCAGCCGCGTGCGCACAATGGGAACCCTCAAGCTGTAGTCGCCGGGTTCCAATGTGACGCCGGCAGGAATCCTAGGCCACTCCTGCTGCTCGTGCAGCCATGTGCGATATCGGGCATAGGCTTGCACCATGGCTTCATAGGCAGGATTGGAGGGAGGCAGGCGATCCAGAGAATAGGCAAAACTGTATGAAGCAAGTGCCGATTGCAGAAACAGTACCGGATCAAAATCATCCTGAGCAATATGCCACTCAGGATCGATCTCACTGAGCGGTCGCTCAATGCCATACAGCAGGCGCGCGTAACGCAATGCCGCATCGGTAAGCAGTATATCCCGGCGTGCCTGAGCCTCGATGCTGATTTCATTCCAATAACGGGAAAGGCGATGTAAATGAAATTGCCCTTGCTGGAGACCATGGATATGGGCACGTTCCAGGTAACCAAGCAGAATACCAGCGGCTGTATTGGGCATTTGATTTGCACACCAGCTGGTGGAAAAATCCTGCACCTCATACCATTGCCATAGTGACTTGGTATTCAGTGATTGTGCAGCTACAAAAAGCTCCGGTTCCATCAGCAAATTGCGAATTTCTGAGCGCAGTGCCTCGTTGGAACAGGCCTGCACCGGAGCCACCCATAAAAGCCCCAGCCAGACCGTCTGGATAAGAGATAACAAAACTCGGCTGATCAGTGGGTGGGTCATAGGATGAGCATGAAAAACGATAGCAGAAAACCTGTGGATATTGAGCCTTAGCGCCGAGATAAACAGACCTTGACCCGGAGTGTATCGGCGCCTCTGACTCCAGCTTTACCTTATAGAAAGCAGCATAATTCGTAAATCAATCAACTCCCTGCATTAACACCACAATTTGGACGGATATGATGTTACAAATTGTTTATAACTCATCATTTCCCATGCAAATAGCGCGCATCATCAAAAGTACAGACCCATTGCGGCCGTAATGATACGAGCATGGTCATCGCCATACCATTCACCAGGGCTTCGGATATAAACATCATGGGAAAATAGGGGAGATATTCATAAGCGATGGTGGCATAGTCCCCCTGCCCCATCACCAGAAGAAAGATAACTACAAGTACCTTGCTGATCAAACTTGATATGCCGGCAGCAAAAAAGGCATTGACGAAGATATAAATAAAAAAATGGTGTGGCAGATAGCGCTGACACAGCTTCAATAATCCCAGGGTAATATGGATCGATACCCAACCCATGAGAATCGCATTCAAGGCAATGGTATCCAGTGACCCCAAACCGTAGAGGCTTGTACCCAGCGTGATCAGACAGACGGATACCCAGGAAAATGCCGCACCAAACATGAGCGCAAGAGTGGTGACGCCAAGGATGTGAAAACCGAGTCCAGGAGAGATTCCACCTTTAAGCAGCCATAGCAGTGCCACCAGTAGTGTAGCAAAAAACCAGACATTTCCATCTGCCGGACTGGCGAGCCTGCGCCAATCCAGTGCAAAAAAAGCCTGCAAGGTGATAAAGATAAAAATCACCCAGGCCAGCCATTGAACCACGGAGGGAAACAAACCACTCGGAATATCCATAGGGAAACATTCTACGCCGAATATTGTGAGCGGAAAACTCAATGCCGGTGTTATCCGCCTCAGTCACGCTATCCAGCTTGAGCCCATCAGGGTAATCAAAAAGCCGGATCCCAACCCTCTTACACGGTTAACAAGACGCACTATCAACCATTTACCTTTTCCTCCAACGCACCGGTGTCGGTAATATAATGCATAAGATCGGTAATCTGGTGCTCCTTGTCATATACGATCCAGCGCATCAGGTCTCCGATGGAAACGATGCCCAGTAACTTTTCCTCACTATCAAGTACGGGGAGGTGGCGACAACGGGTGTCAGTGATTATCTTCATCGCTTCTTCCAGGGAAACGTCCGGGTTGACGTGATGTGGATGTGGCGTCATTGCCTGCGATACCCTGGTGACCTTGGGATTCAATCCGGCATCAACCACACGAACGAGTACATCCCGTTCGGTAAATATGCCCACCATGCGCTCATTATCCATCACCACCAGGGAGCCTATTTTTGCCTGATTCATCGCATGCACGGCATCGGCTATTGTAGTATCCGGCCGAATGGTTTCCACAGGGCGCTTTATGGATTGCAAAAGATCGTAGAGAGAAAATGTCATGGGGCACCTCCATAGCTGTGCAATAACGTATTGCCTGGCACCCCAAGCAGCAATACGCATGCCTGGATGCCATGAATATACCCCAAGTATAGGTAACCGGAAGGTGGGTGAATAACTTGAATACAAGCAACTGATAAATATATGTTTTTTATTTACGCCCTGGTTTTGAGAAAGTTTTTGATCATGTCTTCCACTTTTCTCGCCGTATAGGGCTTCACCATAAATCCATTTACACCCAGACGCTGCGCTTGCTGCACGTTTTCCAGTGTGCCATGGCCCGATACAAAGCAGAAAAAGATTCCATCTTTTCTTTGCGCACGCATCCTCTCGAGGCACCAGAGACCATTCTTGCCGGGCATTTCGATATCGAGAAATATCAACTGCAAGTCATGCTCGGAAAATTGCTGCATAGCCATTTCACCGTCATTTGCCAAAACCACATCCTCGGCACCATAGCGTGCGAGCATGTTTTTCAATAACTGCTGCATCAAAGGCTCATCATCAGCAATCATTATGTTGTAGCCAGATAATGTATCTGCGGGAAGAATACTTGTTTTCATGACGTATTTTTTCCTGTAGCTGCTGGGGCGATTCCCTCTATTTTTGCCAGCGGGTTGAATGCAAATGGAATGGAATAGCTATGCATTCTCCATGCTACTGGTCAATACATTCAGCAGTGAATCCAGGCAATGCGCAACATTTTGCATATCCTGTTGCTTCAGGACCCTTTCCAGGCTATCGGCACTTTCCGTTATTTCGGGAAATCCAAATGCACCCCCCATGCCCTTGAGTGTATGCGCTATTTGCTGCATGGTATCCCAATCTTCATTTACATTGGCCATCTGCAGTTTGCTTGCATGTTCCGGCAAACCTTCCCTGAAACGGGTGACCAAAGCCTGTATTTCCTTGTCGTCCTCATCTTCACTGGAAAGCATCATACTGACTCCTGAAGCATTATCATCAAACAGATAGCGTTGCATGACTTGGTTGAACTTGATTTTTTCAATGGGTTTTGCCAGAAATCCATCGCAGCCAATCTTTCCATAGGCTTCGATATCCTCTTTCATTGCATTGGCCGTCAGGGCATATATCGGGGTTTCATTGCCCATAGCACGAAGAATTTCTACCGCTTCCAGGCCACCCATAATGGGCATCTGCATATCCATAAGTATCAGGTCGAAATCCGTATTGAATGCCATTTCAACAGCTTGTTTGCCATTGTCGCAGATAGCAACATCAGCACCTATTCTTTTCAGATAGTGCGAAATAAGTTGCTGGTTATCCTTGCTGTCTTCTGCCAGCAAGACTCTCCCATGTTTGGAGCCGGGTTCAATAAATTCACCCTCACCCTGCATCTGGATACTGCTATCAGGTTCTTCATACAACAATTTTTCCGGTGTTACAGGTCCTGTGCTTACATGCAAAGTAAAGCTGCTCCCCTTCCCCACTTCGCTACTCATTTCAATGTTACCACCCAGAAGTATAGACAGGCGCTGACTGATATAAAGACCGAGACCTGTACCACCGAATTCCCGGGTGGTTGTAGCATCTGCCTGGGAAAATGCCTGGAAAAGCCGCTCTCGCTTATCAGGACTGATTCCCATACCGGTATCCTTCACAGTGATATACAAACGCTCATGATCGGGATCATACCTTGTAGACATACGAATGTGGCCACGATCGGTGAATTTGATTGCATTACTGATCAGATTCATCAGTATCTGCTTCAAGCGTAACGGGTCTGTTACGATTTCACTCGGCATCGGGTAGTGATATTCAAGCTTGAACAAGAGCCCTTTCTCGCGGGATTGTATATCCGAAAGGGTAGCGATATCCTGAATCACCTCGAAAGGTGAAACTGCAATGGTCTCAACATCAAGCTTATTCGCCTCAATCTTGGATAGATCGAGAATATCGTTTATCAGCATCAGCAAATGACGGCTGTTGCGGATAATGGCTTTCAGCGAATTCCTGCGCACATCCTGATCCAGGTTATCTTCCAGCAACGCTTCCGCAAAACCGATAATCGGCGTCAGAGGTGTCCTTATTTCATGGCTGATGTTTGCCACAAATGCACTCTTGGTCTGACTGGCTGCCAGTGCCTGGTCTCTTGCCTCCTGAAGATCCCTGGTACGCTCTTCAATCTGTTGCTCCAGTTGATCCTGATGTGCTGTGAGCTCAAACTCGGCATTTCTACGTACTGTTATTTCATTGAGCAATTCTTCATTGGCAAGGGTAAGCTCATTCTGCTGCTCCTTGAATCTTTCCAGCATCTGATTATAAAAAAGCGATAACTTACCGAATTCATCGTCTCTATCCACTTCCAGACGCACATCCAAATTACCTTCACTCACCTGCTGGGTGGCTTCCATTATAACTGCAAATGGTTTATCCAGGATTTTATGGATAGTCCAGCTGAGAAAAATCCCGATGGCGACGACCGCCAATGCAATACCAAACAGTATACGATTACGCTGCAAGCCGGCCAGTTCATCAAAAGCCAGATGGTACCCGGTTATTGATAACGGAATAGCTCGCCCTTCATACCAGCCCGGATTGAATTGCGCGATAGCAATTTCCCGCTCATGCCAACTGGGATCAACTTCATTGAAGAGGATATTGTGATTACCCAATCTCAACGCGATGGCAGCCACATTACTTTCCTTGAGATGGCTTTCCACCAGCTGCCTGAGGGCTTGCGGGGCTTCTTTCCCTGCTGACAGCGGCTCATCAATCAGATACTGCTGGATATGCAGTGTAAGGCTTTTCAGATCTTTTTCGAATTCTTCGGCAAGCTCGGCTTCCATGTTCTGGGTCAGCATCACCATCCCGAAAAAACTGACTGCGATCACCATCCATAAAAATATTGCAGTGGTCTTTACTGCGATTTTTGCCTGCCAGTTTTTCGTCCAATCATCGGACACTACCACTTGTTCAGGTTTCATTTGCAATCCCTGCTACAGGCATGGCAATAGTAAAGACCATCTTCCCATTCAGCTGCAGTAAATACCGATAAATACATAGCAAATGAAATCTTACCGATAGTATGGCGGGATGCGCCAATAACGGCACCTTGCCTGGCTCGGTTAGCGCTTATCAGGACCAGAAGTAGTGGTGGTTTCAACAGCATCCATATTTTCACCTCTACAACAGTCGTATAAGCTGTGCCAATCAGTCACCCAGGGCCTCATAGCCCTGCTCTGTCTTACGAACCTTGAACCATTTTGCCGTTTCCTTGAGTTGTGGCTCGCCTTCTCCCTTTTGCAGTTTCTGCATTACATATTTCACATATACCATGCTGGTGCCATCATTCATTTCCGTGACTTTCAGGTCTTCAATGGAAATCAATTTGCTGGCAATTATGGTTTCTTCCGAGCGGAATTTCCGTAGTCGCTCAGCAGCCTCTTTTGAATCAGCCTCAAATTGTTCACGAAACATTTCCTTCAGTGCGTCATGGGCGTTAGAGGCAGCCATTTGCTGCTTACGTGCTTTCTCTTCTTCCGCACGCTTTCTTTCTTCCCGGGCCGCTTCCTCCTTTTGCGCCTGCAGCAACGCTGCCTTTTGAGCTGCGGTAACCGCGGCTTTTTCCTGGGCGATACGCGCAGCTTCCCGGCGTGCCTTTTCTTCTGCAGCCCGTTGCTCTGCTTCCTGCTGTGCTTTCAGGGCAGCTTCCTGTCTGGCTTTTTGTTCTGCCTTACGGGCAGCCGCTTCACGCACACGCCGTTCACGTTCCATTTGTGCTTCTTTTGCCGCCTGCTCACGGCTCTCATCTATACCCTGCAATATGGATTTCGCCTCTTCCAGCTCTGCAGCACTGAGTTTGGATTGCAGATAGTCTTTCTGAACACGCGCATTACCCAGTCCCTGTTCAGCTGCACGGGTATACCAGAGATAGGCCTGTACCAGATCCACTGGCACCCCTTTACCTATTTTAAACATGGTTCCCAGGCTGTACTGTGCGTCCAGATTCCCCTGCCCAGCTGCCAGCAGAGACCAATGGGATGCCTTTAAGCCATCAGTGGCTACGCCATTACCAAAGACAATGTGCATATTTTTTTTAACTTCAACATGATATTCGGAGTGAGTTTCCCGGGAACCAGTTTCCAGGTCCAATTACCTTTGGATTTATCAGGAATGCATAACCGACCTTCATTTCCTAAACCGATT
>CBDUNQ010000021.1:0-12212 GCA_965368625.1 uncultured Gammaproteobacteria bacterium | reverse complement strand
CCGCCCATTTCAGCAAGGTATCGAGTGCCTGACGGCCATTGTTTACCAGGGTGGAGGCAATGCCCAGTGTGTTGAGGGTGTTTTCAATCTGGCGTCGGGCAACGAAGGAATCATCGGCCACCAGTACATGCATGCCGCTGTGTTCGGAAGGATCGAAGCTGGAAAGCAGATCGGCGGATACGCATTCATCACGGGGTACCACCTCGGATAACACCTTTTCCACATCAATGATCTGAACCAGGTTTTCGTTTACCTCGGTTACCGCAGTCAAATACGCCTCGCTACTCAGGCCCGAGGGAGGGGGAAGAATCTGTTCCCAGTTCATGTTGACGATGCGGTCCATACCGCGTACCAGAAAACCCTGTACCGAGCGGTTGTATTCGGTAACGATGACCGTATGCTGCCGGGGGTCTTCCAGGGGGCGCCGGCCAATGGCCATTCCCAGGTCGAGTACGGGGATCGTTTTGCCACGCAGATTGGCGATGCCCCGTACCACCCGATGGGCATGAGGCACCTGGGTGAGGTGGGGGCAGTGAATCACTTCCTGGACCTTGAAAACGTTGATGGCGTATGTTTGTCGGGAATCAAGAAAAAAAAGCAATAATTCCAAACGGTTGGCGCCAGCCAACTGGGTTTTCATGTCAACCGTGTTCAATAATCTACTCATGGTATCCGGCCTCTTGGAGCACGCCTCAGGTATATGTGAGGGTAGCGGCCTGCCAGGGCGGCCCTTTACCTGGAAAGTCCTTGTTCAATCAAGCACCAAGGTAATGGGTGCAAGCTGCCCACAGGAGGGCAGCCTACCGGGGGGGGCAGCCAGGGGTAAGACGCGGGTACTGAAGTAGATAATCAGGGGGAAAATTGAGAAAAAACCTTACGCATCAGTTCAGTACTGCGTGCCATGGGGTCTTTTCGAATGCGCTTTTCCTCTTCGGCGATGGTGAGAAACAAGCCATCCAGGGCGTGTTGCGTGACATAGCCATCCAGGTCCGTGGCGTCTTTGGGCAGCAGAGAACCGAGAGAGCCGGCGCTACCCACTACCGCTTTGTACTGCTGGGTCACCCCGGTCTGCTGGGTAGTCTCGCTCACCACGGGGCGTATTCTCTCCCGTAACTGGGGTTCACTGGTACGGCGAAAATACGCGGTGGCTGCATCTTCGGGGCCCTGAAGTATGCCGCGGGCATCTTCCAGGGTCATTTGGCGGATGGATTGTTGAAAGACCTCAAGTACCATGGGCATGGCCTGTTCAGCGGCTCGATTCATGCTGAGCTGGAAGTCATCGAGGACCTGATCCTGGCCCATGGCGCGCAAGCCTTTTTCAGCCCAGCCGAGGCTTTCGGGGATCGGGATACGCACCCTGGGATTTTTCAGGAAGCCGTCTTCCCGGCCCAGCAGCTCCACTGCATGCTGTACACCACTGTCCAGGGCTTGCTTGAGGCCCTCGGAAAGTTCTGTACTGTTCAGGTCAGGGGTGCTGCGCTTGTCTGAAGTCGTCTCGCGGCTCTCTTCCTTGGGTTCTATGATCTTATCAAGAAAATCGCTCCAGCCGGCCTGGACTGGCTGGCAGATCGCCAGCAACAGGGTGGCAGGGCCAGTGGGGGTAAATGAGTATTCATGGCAGACTCCTTCAGTGGGTAATGGACCATCTGGGGGCGGGGAATGTGAGCCAGTCCGGGTTTCACCGCCATAAATGAAATTCAGTATAAATGACCCGGCCAGTGGGCCGATACCCTGGGAAAGCACCAGGAAAGGATTCTTCACTTGCCACCCATTGCCATTGAAACCCTGAAACCAACCGAATTGCCCGCGCCACCGCAGGAAGCCATCCGTATTGTGCATGCCTGTGCCCAGGAAGATGTGGATGCCAAGCTGTTGGCGGAAATAGTGGTCCATGATCCGGCGCTGGCGGCCGAATTGTTGCGGGTGGCCAATTCCGCCTATTTTGGTTTTGCCAGCGAGGTGGCCTCCATATCCCGCGCGGTCACGGTGATTGGTCAGAAACCCCTGCAAAACATGGTGCTCTGTATCGCCATGCGGGATGCCTTGCGTCCGGATGAATTGCCGGCCTTTCCGGTAGCCGAGTTCTGGGAAAGCGCGCTGCGGCGTGCCGTTTGTGCCCGCAGTCTGGCCGCCATGGTAAACCTGGATGAAGAAGAATCCTTTACCGCGGGCTTGTTGCAGGATTTTGGTCTGCTGGTGATGTTTTATGTCATGCATCATCGCATCAGTGAATGGCCGCGCCTCAATGCGGCTTCGCCTGAGGAACGTCTGGATCTGGAGATGCAGCTGTTTCAGATGCGCCATGATCAGGTGGGCTTGCAGTTGGCCATGTCCTGGGGCTTGCCGAAAAATCTGATTATGGCCATGGGTTACCATCATATGGCTGTACCGGAAGAGGTGGAGGAATCTACGCTGCGCCTCTGCCATCTGGCGGAATGTGCTGATTGGATGGCCGCGGTATTCACCAGTGAGGATAAGAGGCTCGCGATTCAGGAATGCCGTAACCGCCTGCAGGCGCATTTTGATCTCGGCACAAGGCAATGTGATCAACTCCTCGATAAGGTCAGTGAACGAATTACCGAAGCGGCCAAGGCTTTTGGTTTCAGCGTAGGGGAGCAGATCGGTTTTGAAGAGGTGCTTCGTGAAGCCAATATGCGCCTGGTGATGGAGAATCAGAGTTTCCAGGAAATGAACTGGCAACTGGAGCACATTCTTGAGGAGCGTGACCGGGTGGCTGCAGAATTGCATCGGGAACTGGAGCTGGCGCGGGAAGTGCAGCGCAGCCTGTTACCCTCGGAATCCAAACAATCCCTGGGAGTGGTGGGGCTGAATGTGTCCGCCAAGGAAGTATCCGGTGATTTTTATGACTTCTACCAACTGCATACCGGTCAGATCGCCTTTTGCATCGCCGATGTGTCCGGTAAGGGCATGAATGCCGCCCTGCTGATGGCCAAGGCCAGCAGTCTGTTTCGCTGTTTGGGCAAAGGGGTGCATGATCCGGCGAAATTACTGGCCATGTTGAATCGCGAAATCTTTGAAACCTCGGTTCGTGGTATGTTTGTTACCATGACCGCCGGGGTATTTGACCCGCATACGCGCAAAGTACGACTTGCCAATGCAGGCCATTTACCGGCGCTACAGATGAATGGCCGCTTTCTGGCAAAAGAATATGCCGCCTCGGGACCACCCCTGGGGATCCTGCCTGAGGCAGTATTTCCCAGCGAGGAATTTCGCTTGGAGGAGCATTGCCTCTATCTATATACTGATGGCCTGTTGGAGGCCAGAATAGCGGGGAACCGGCGATTGGAGCGTGATGGCTTGCTGAATTTACTGGCGAAATATGAACGCACGGCTCCCGTGGAGCGCTTGCAGCAGATCGTGGCTGCCGTGCGCGGTGGTCCTGCCGGGATCGAAGATGATCTTACCATTTTGCTGATCGAAGGCTGACGCGGTGCAGGAACTTTCCGATCCACTGATTGAACTGCGTTTCTTCGCCCGTGCGGACCGCTTGCGCTTATTGCGCAGTGTGGTAAGGGATGCCGCCAAGTATGTGGGTATGCGTCGCCAGGAAGTGGATAATGTGGTCCTGGCCGTGAATGAAGCCTGTATGAATGTCATTCAGCATGCCTACAAAAATGATCCCCGTGGGGAAATTCGGCTAAGCATCTATAATTCCAATGATGCCCTGGTGTTTCGTCTACAGGATGATGCACCCTGTGTCGATGAAAAGAAGGTATGCTCGCGGGATCTGGATGACATACGCCCGGGTGGTCTTGGGGTCCATTTTATAGAAAACATCATGGATGAATCGGCCTTTCTGCGTTGTGGTGAAAAGGGCAATCTGTTTCAGATGATTAAATATATACGGAAACACTAGGCACCCATGGCGAAGTAGTCCGTGCTGCTACTAGGGAAACAGTGAATCAATAACTCGAATGGTGGAAAACATGTCTTACCAGGTGGAAGAAAAGCAGGGATTTATGGTGGTGCATCTCACAGGGGAGGTGGACCTGAGCCGCTCTCCGGAAGCGCGAAAGACCATTCTTGGCTGCCTGCAGAAAAAGAATCACATACTGGTGGACCTGTCGGCAGTGGAATATATCGATAGTTCGGGGGTGGCCAGCCTGGTGGAAGGCTATCAGCTCTCGCGCAGTCAGGAGTTGGATTTCGGTCTGGTCGGTGTCAGTGAGGCAGCAATGAATGTATTACGCCTGGCGCGCCTCGATAAGGTATTTCCCATCTACGGCTCTCTGGAAGACCGCCTGAATCGCGACAAGTAGACGGAAAGGATCCCATTGCGCACTCTCATTGAGCAATTAGGCGAACGTGTTGTTACCCTGCTCGAAGAGGTGGGCTACACCTTTTCCCTGCTGGTGGAGAGTCTCTACTGGCTTCTGGTAGGTCCCTTTGTTGAGCAACCGGTTCGTATTCCCACGGTATTTTCCGAAATGATGAAAATCGGTGTTCTGGCCTTGCCGGTGGTCATGCTGCTGGCCTTTGCCAATGGCGCCATGATGGCGATCCAGGGATTGGCTACCCTGCGGGAGTTTGGCGCGGAATCTCAGGTGGTTCCCGGTATTGCCTATTCGGTAACCCGCGAATTCGGTGTTCTCATTGCGGCTATCGTGGTTGCCGGGCGTTCCGGTTCTGCCATTGCAGCGCGTATCGGTTCCATGCAGATGTCTCAGGAAGTGGATGCGCTGCGGGTAATGGGCGTGGAACCTGTGCGCCACCTTGTGGCACCGGTTCTGATTGCCATGATGATCATGATGCCGGTGTTGACCCTCTTTGCCGATACTGCAGCCATTATCGGTGGAGGTATCTATACCGGCATGACCTTGCAAATGCCGCTATCGGTTTTTCTGGATCGCTGTTTCGATATCCTGCACTGGGAAGACCTTGCGCAAGGTCTTTACAAGGGCTTGGTATTCGGCATGCTGATTGCGCTTATTGCCTGCAGTAATGGCTTTTCCGTAACTGAAGGCTCCGAGGGGCTGGGGAGATCCACCACCCGTTCGGTAGTGTTATCCATCGCAGCCATTGTAGTGGCGGATATGATCTTCACCTTTTTCCTGAGCCGCTGATGTCTATGGCAACGCAAACCACCCCCCTGAACCAGAGTGCCATCGAGGTGGATAATCTGGTGACCTATTACGGTTCAAGGCGCATTCTTGATGATGTGAGTCTGCGGGTGGATGCCGGTGAAATCATGGTCATTATGGGGGGAAGTGGTTCGGGGAAATCAACCCTGTTACGGCATATGCTGGCCCTCAATACCCCGGCTTCAGGCAGTGTCCGATTATTCGGTACCGATATCCAGGATGCCAGCAGTGAACAGATGCATAGTCTGCGTAAACGCATGGGAGTGTCTTTTCAGGGAGGTGCATTATTCAACTCGCTTACGGTGGAGGAAAATGTCGCCTTTCCGCTGCGCGAGCATACCCGTCTGGATGACAATACCATGCGGATCATGGCGCGTATGAAGCTGGAAGTGGTGAACCTGGCGGGTTTTGAAAAGCTGATGCCTTCCCAGTTATCTGGCGGCATGATCAAACGTGCTGCACTGGCGCGGGCCATTGTCATGGATCCAAGTCTGCTGTTTTTCGATGAGCCATCCGCGGGTCTGGATCCAGTGGTTTCCGCTGATCTTGATGAATTGATTTTACGTTTGCGCGATGCCATGCAGGTGACCATTGTGGTGGTGACCCATGAGCTGGATAGTGCGTTTCGTATTGCGGATCGCATCACCGTGCTGGATAAGGGCAGGATATTGATATCCGGGACCGTGGAAGAAGTGCGTAACAGTTCCAGTGAACGGGTGCAGAATCTGTTGCATCGCCGCTCGGAGGAAGCCGATATCGATCCTGATGAATACCTGCAACGACTGACGGATGAAATAGCCGGAATATGAAACGAGATAATATCAATTACCTGGTAGTGGGGCTTGCGGTACTGACGGCGCTGGTGCTCTTGCTGTATGCCTTATACCGTATCACCGGCGGGGTGGGGAACAATGACCCTTATCATGTGTATTATCGCAGTGTCGGTGGCCTTAATATCGGTACCCCGGTTTCCTATGAAGGATATAAGCTGGGTTCTGTGGTCAGTATCACTCCGGAGCGGGCACAGGGGAAAACCCGATACCGGGTGGATTTGCGTATTCGCAGTGGCTGGCAGATTCCCATCGACAGTGTGGCGAGTATTTATGCGGAAGGGCTGCTTGCGGAAACCGTGATCAATATCGAGGAGGGAAAGAGTCAGGAAGTACATGTGCCCGGTGCACAATTGCGAGGCCGGCAGGGTGTGGATATGTTTGCGGCACTGGCCGCCATTGCCGATGATGTGGGTGGCCTGACCCGCGATACGGTACGACCACTGCTGGATAATCTCAATCATCATGTAAGCAGTCTGGGGGGGGAGATGGGGACGCGTTTGCCGCTGATACTGGATGGCTTGCAAACGCTGGTTGCCAGCCTGCAGCAAAGCGCAGACCGCCTCAATGACGTGTTGAGCCCCGCCACCCAGGAACAAGTAAGCCGGGTAATCGACAATACCGATCAGATGTCTGCCAACCTGCTGTCCCTGTCGGAAGGCTTACTCGAGGTGCAGCAGGAAGCCCACCAGCTATTGGCGGATAGTCATGGCATGGTTACGGATAACCGTGAAGATGTGAATGCCTCTGTGGTGGCCTTGCGCCGGGCCCTGGAAGATGTGGCTTCCCGTGCCGATAGCATCCTGCAAAACCTGGATGGAGCAAGTCGTAACATGAATGAGTTCAGTCGCCAGATTCGCCAGAATCCCGGCTTGCTGCTGGGTGGAAAATCACCACGGGAACAGGGGGTGGGACGTGACTAGCCTGCTGAGGAGCTTGCTGCCGGCCATGATCTTGCTGTTGCAGGCCTGCGCCGGTACCGGCTCGGTGCCTGAGGATCATTTTTACCGCCTGCAGCCACTGACGGTAACACAGCCATTTGCGAATCCACCACTGACAGGGGTCTTGAAAGTGGAGCGCATGGATGCCTCCGGGGTGCTGCGCGATCGGGCCATACTGTTCAGCAAAGCAGAATCGCCACAACAACTGCAGCGGCATCATTATCATTTCTGGCTTGATGCCCCTACCGAGCTGGTACGCATGCAACTGGTGCAATATTTACGGGACCGCCGGGTGGCGCAACTGGTGGCGGCGGAGTACATCGATGAACCGGGTGATCTGCGGCTGCACCTGGAATTGAGGGATTTTTCCCGGCAATTGCAGCCTGGGGGAGAGGTGCGTGTGCATATTGCCCTGGGTGCGGTGATCAAGGGTCGCAATACACGAACCCCGTTGCTGGTGAAACAATATCGAACCCAGGTCACGGCGGCGGACAGTCACATGGTGGCTTCCATTCAAGCCTTTGAACAGGGTCTGGAGGCCTTATACCAGGAACTGGTGGATGACCTCGTGCACCTTCAATAGTGATGGTTCGCCAGCTTCGCTGACTCCTACAAGGGGTTCGGTTTTCTGTGGTGGAGGGCTTGGCACCGGTAGGAGCGAGCGCAGCTCGCGAACCGATCTGTGGCACAACCGGCATGGTTGCCGACCCGGTTCGCCAGCTTCGCTGACTCCTACAAGGGGTTCGGTATGCTGTGGTGGAGGTCATGGCACCGGTAGGAGCGAGCGTAGCTCGCGAACCGTCACAGCTTCTCTCCAATTCTAAAATTATCTTTCACGATAAAAAATGCTTTATATTCATATATTTTATCGTAAAAGATAAATATAGTTTTACCATATACGATAAATATGATATATATATTCACATATATTATCGTATTGGATAAATGATATGAGTGAGTATTTGAGCGCCCTCCTGACGGAAATCGTGCAGGCGGGCAAGGAGCAGGGGCAAACTCAGCAACAATTGGTGGCACGGGCGGGCCTGGGCGCGGCGACCCTATCGCGGGCCAAAAAGGCTGACGATATCCGTTATTCCACCCTGGAGGCATTGGCGAAAACCGTGGGATTACGGGTGGCGTTGGTGCCGGATACCCCCATGGCGGAAAAAATCCGCAAGGGTGCATTATTTCAATGAGGGAGCGACGCGCAGAAATCTGGACGCGATTAGCGGTGCAGCCCCGAAAAATGGGCAGCCTGTATATCTCCGAGCACAGTTGCCATTTCACCTATGATCTGGACTATCTGAATAGCGGCTTGCCGGGTTTGGGTCTGGTCTATGCGCCGGCCTATTTCGGGTCCAATACCCTGCAGCGCCGGCGTACCGAAGCCTTTGATTTCCTGCCCCCCTTGCAGCAATTGATTCCGCCGGCAGCGGAAGATAATTTCATTCGGCGCCTGATACTGCAATCCCTGCATAAAAAAGGCGTGGCCATGAAGGATCGTTTTGACCGTGACTGGGAAATTCTTCTCCATGCCGCGCACGGCAGTATTGGTCATGTGGATGTGTTTGCCAGTGACGAAGAAGCGCAACAGTGGTATGGCCGGCCGGCTTCGCCAACACTGACGCCGGTGGGAGAGGATTTCGGTTTTTCACTGAAGGATTTTCTTACCTGGTTTGATGAAGATGCCAGTGAGTTGCTATCCATCATCGGTCCCACGCCATCCGTGGGCGGTATGGTTCCCAAATTGTTACTGGCCATTCCCGAATCGGGATGGGATGGGCGTATCGGTTTACCAACACGTTATGGTGACACGCAAAATACCGATATTGTGCTGAAGCTGGAAAAGTCCAGCCTGTATCCGGGCATTGTGGAACTGGAAGCCATGGCATTGGATGTCCATGAAGCGGCGGGAATGCGAGTGCCCCGCTACTGGCGCGTGGATCTGGCGGGCGTTCCGGCGCTGGCCATCGAACGTTTTGATCGTGATGCACAACGGGTACCCCGTTTTATGGAATCCATGTATTCCATTCTGGCATCAGCGGATGAATCATTGAATAATCATTATTCAGCATCCTATGATCGTATTGCCCGGGCCATTAACAGCCCGGATATTCAGTTGGTGGAGGATCGCAAGGCTGCTCAGGTCCATTTGTTACAGCGATTGGTACTGGCCCTGTTGACGGGCAACGGGGACTTACACCTCGCCAATCTTTCCTTGTTGGCCGGCCAATCGGGAGTGGAATTTTCACCGGTTTACGATCCTGCACCCATGCGTGCCTATTCTCTGCACAATGCGATGTTGCCCGGTGGAATGGTGTTTGGTGAGTATGGTGGGCAGATTCCCGGCCAGGACCGGCCTGTAGATTTCGCCCAGGCCATGAATCGCTTCATTTCCAGGAGTCTTGGCATGGGCCGCGAGCGTTCCCATGGGGTGATCCAGAAGGCACTGGCGGATACCACCGATTATCCCGAGCGGATTGCGGCACTGGTCACCCTGCCGGGCGTTCATAAGCGGCGTTTGCTGGATATTCATCGGGATATGAGATCGAGGCTAACGGCGGTTCTCAGCCAGTCAAGGAACTGATTTTCAGTTCACCCTGTACCGGGTCGTGTGTTACCTCTATGCTTGCACTGGGTGTGGTGGACCGCATGCCATACTCCAGACAATAGACAAAAACAGCTGAAAAGGAGTTGGCTAATGAAAATTACGACATTATGTACGCTAGGAGGGCTTATCGGTTTTGCCTTGTTGCAGACCACAGTACAGGCTGCAGCACCATTACAAGCACGTGCCACCATACAGGCTTGTGAAGGCGAAGGCGTCAGCGGTGAGCTTACCCTGCGTGAGCAAGCCTCAACCGAAGGTGTGAAGTTGGTGGAGGTAAAGCTGAAAGTAAGTGGTTTGCCCGATGGCCTGCATGCGGTGCATCTGCATGAAACCGGCGTTTGCACCCCCTGTGGTGCAGCCAAGGGGCATTTTGACCCGGGACCTCATGGTTTCACCAGCCCGGATGGTAATCACCCATTCCATTCCGGGGATCTCATCAATATTGAAGTAGCCAAAGGAAGTGGAGTACTGCATACCACTACCAGCCGGGTCAGTCTTTCTCCCGGCCCTTTGAGTCTGTTTGATGAAGATGGCAGCGCCGTGATTATCCACTCGGAGAAAGATACCTATTGTCCGGAAGGGGAAGCCAAGGGGTGTGCCGGTGGTGCACGGGCAGCCTGTGGAATAATCGAACGGGTGAAATAAACGCTGGGTCAGCGGGGGGGTATCAGCCAGCGGGGGGCATCCCCCGGCTGCCAGATTTCCTGTTTATCCATAATGGCCTGGAAGGAGGGGGAGGCCAGAAAGTCATCGAGCCACTGGCGAACGCGGGGATAGGGTGCCTGATCAAACCATTCCCGGTCCACCAGGGCAAACTGGCGTATAAAGGGAAGAATGCCGGCATCAGCGACACTGAAGCGGGGGCCCAGCAGGAATTGATTTATGGAAAGGGCTTGCTCGAGTTCCTGTATGAATTCTTCCGCCTGCTCACGGTATTGTAGTTGGGATTGCTCCGGATAGCGGTCAAAATACTTATAGCGGTCAAGGTCACCCTTGAAGGAAAAGTCATTCATCTCGATCCACTGTTCAGCGGCGAGCGCCTGTTCCGGGTCAGACCATTGCTCCGGGTCCGCTTGCTGTACGGCCCACAACAGAATATCCCAGCTTTCCTCCAATACCTTGCCATGGGTGAGTTGTAATACCGGTACCGTGGGGTTGTCGGGAACCAGGATGGCCAGGGCTTCGGGGATAGCGTTTAAATCCACTTCTCGAAGTTCCACTTGAATGCCGCTGTAGTACAGGCCGAGACGGGCACGTATGGCATAAGGGCAGCGGCGAAAGCTGTATAAAACAGGGAGCTTGTGTGCATTCATGGATAAATTCCTGCAGTGCGGCGTCGCGCAGGATACCGTTTTTTACCCCATTCAAGAACCATAGATTCCACAGGACTTACAGGTGAACCCCTGGCTTGCGCTGGCGTTATAGCAACAGGTTCCACAGACCCAACAGGCTCACCAGGGCAACCGTTGTTCATTTTTCAGGATACGTTCATGGGTCTGCAGACCCAGGTAGTGACCTATGGCGGCTACGGGTAGCAGCAGTAATGCCGCTTGCCACTGCAACTCCACACCCAGGACGGCAAAGGTGCTCAGCTTCAGGCTGACCAGAATGAACCACAGTACGAATAGCGTATTACGCAGCAGGGGCATGGCCACATTGCGCAAATATACCGCAACCATCAGGGGTGCCCCAGTGAGTGAAGTGCCGGCCACATAGCCTCCCAAGAGCAATAACAGCCGATCCACCCAGGGTTTGTCGCTGTGGATATTCCAGTTCAGGAACCAGAGTACGCCATAGAACAGGGTGACGGAATATATAAACACCAGTAACCAGAGATTGGGAAGCTGAAGTAGGCCGAAGACCCCGACCAGAGCCGGTGGAATGATATAGCGCAACGAGTAAAGCAGATAGGGCCAATCCACATGCCGTAACCGGGTACGCAGGGTGAGACTGGAAAAAAACAGGAGATGCAAGCCGATAATGGGCAGCCAGAACAATGGCTGGTCATTGATGAATAACATCAATGGCAGACCCAGGGCGGCACCACCGAAGCCCAGCCCGGTGCGCACAAAACCGGTCCAGATGAAGATCAATGCAATGAGGCTTAGCTGAAAAAAATCCAGGGAGGCGAACATAATACAGGCTCAACAAGACAAGCCACAGTGTACAGCGATCTATAAGGGAAATGAATACAGAGGATCTCTCATGACAGAAGATTGTTTTACTTTGTTCGCTATGGCGGTGGTCAGGAAAAGGCTCGTCATACCGGCGCAGGCCGGTATCTCATGACGCTGGCAGGAGGTTCGGGAGATTCCGGATCTTCGCTTCGCAAAGCGCATAGAACCCCTTCGGGTTGCCCCTAGATCCCCTTTGGGGATCATCAGGGATTCCCCATCGTGCTCCGCACGATCTGGTCACATTATGCGTACCTTATCCTGTGGATCAAGGCACTCCGGAATGACGGTGGTTTGTTTTTATGAATACCTTACCTTTCGGGTCAAGGCAAAGGCACGTCATTGCGAACGTAGTGAAGCAATCTCCTGAATGCAGCACTTGCCTTTTTGAGTGCGCACTGCCAACCGAAGGAGATTGCCGCGTCGCTTCGCGACTCGCAATGACGGAGAGTTTTATGAATACCGTACTCATTCGGGTCAAGGCGATCATTTTATTCCACGTCATACCGGCGCAGGCCGGTATCTCATGACGCTGGCAGGAGGTTCGGGAGATT